>DASWGX010000595.1:0-5103 GCA_036393455.1 Polyangiaceae bacterium | reverse complement strand
ATTGCAACTGGCCGGTGCGTGTCACGATGAGCGGCGTTGCGACGACGCCGAAGCAAGATTGGGTGATCTGGCGTCCCGTCACCGGCACCTGGTGGTTTAGCGACAGCACGACGGGCGCCCAAACGACCCAGCAATGGGGTCTGAGCGGCGACCGCATCGTGCACGGTGATTACGACGGCGACCGCAATTCGGACTTCGCCGTTTCGCGCATCACGAGCAGCCAGCGCATGTGGTACATAATCAATTCGTCGACGGGCGCGGGCTGGAACACGCAGTGGGGGCTCAACAGCGACGCGCCCCTCGGCGGCGGCGACTACGACGGCGACGGCAGGGCGGACATCGCTGTGTGGCGCGGGAGCAACGGCACCTGGCACGTCATCAATTCGTCGACCTGGACGGGCTGGTCGGCGACGTGGGGCATTTCCGGTGATCGTCCGGTGGTCGGCAACTACGACGCCGACCTTCGCAGCAACCTCGCCGTGTGGCGCCCGAGCAACGGCAACTGGTACATCATCGATTCGCTGACCGGTGCCGCTTCGACGGTACAGTGGGGTCTTTCGACGGATTTCACGGTTTCAGCCGATTTCGACGGAGACTTCGTGACAGACAGGGCCGTGTGGCGCAAGAGCAACGGCACCTTCTACTGGATCGATTCCGCCGATGGGCAGACGTGGCAGCGTCAGTGGGGTCTCACCAACGACTTTCCCATTCCCGGCTACTACGATACGGACAACCGTATGGACCACGCCGTCTACCGGCCGTCCGAGGGTCGCTTCTACTATGTGCTCTCGAGCACCGGCAGCAGCTTCTGGACCACCTGGGGGCAGAGCAACGACCAGCCCGCGGTTCCGTTCACGCGGGGCGGCTGAGATACCGCCGGTGTAGGGCTGAGGCCGGCGTGACGGCGGGCACGCCGGCCGCTCCCGCACCAAAATGTATCCGAGGTTCATGATGTCGACATCGAGAGCCATCTTCGTCCGCGGAGGCATCGCGCTCGGTGCCGCGGGTCTCGTGGCGCTCTGGTACTTCGCCGCTCAGCCGCCAGCCGGCGGCGCCGGAACGACCGCCCGAGCCAAGCCAATCGTCGCCGGAGGCGATGAGAACGCACGGGGTCCCTTGACCCGTCCCCTGCTTGCGCAGGGCCGAATGAGCGACGAGGAGCGCGCCGCGCGCGCGAGCGCCGCCGAGTTTTCCCAAGCGGAAGAATCGTTGAACGCCGCTTGGGCCGGGCCGCCCGGCGATCCCGCCGCGGACTACCAGGTGACGGAGGTGCGCACGGTGCCCGAACCCGAACCCGAGCTCCACCCCGACCTCGAGGCTCACATGGAACGCGCCACGCCGATGCACGCCGTTCCCACGCCGGCGACCATCGAAGAGCGCAAGGAGCTGCTCCAGGCTCTGGAGGCCTCCGGCGAGGGGCGCAAGACGTGGAACGCCCACTTCGAGCAAATGGAGCGCGAGTGGGTTCAGGCTATCGAAAAGGAGGCCCACGTCGGCGAGATGTCGCCGTGGCGCTGCTTCAAGCTCGGGTGCACGACGACGGTGCGCTCGCCGACCCTCGAGGCAGCGCGCCGCTTCGAGGAGCTGGTACGGAACGCGCCGTCCAGCAAACAATGGCGAGGCGGCGGCTACCGCAGCGGCCCCATCTACGACGCCTCCGGGCGTATCGAAACGACGTTCATCTTCTACGCGCCGTGAGGGGCGTCTTCTTCCGAACGCCGCTGCTGAGTTCGACCACGGGAAACTGGAGCACGGCGGCGTGGCGAAGACTGCCCGCCCCGCGACCATGCACTGCCGCAACGAGACGGGAACGCGCTGCCGGTGAGTACCGGGAGAAGCATCGACACGAGGACCCGCACTAGAGCTCGACGTGCGCGCCGACTTCCATCACGCGGTCGGCCGGAACGTTGTAGAAGGCCGTCGCGTTCAGGGAGTTTCGCGCCATGAACGCGAAGAGGCGCTCGCGCCAGGCGGACATGCCGTAGCGTCCTTGTGCAAGGACGGTTTCGCGCCCCAAAAAGAAGGTGATGTACTCGATCGGGGGCACCGGCGTGTCACGACGCGCGAGCAGCTCGGGGATGTCTGGTGTTTCCATGAAACCGTAGTGGACGATCATCCGCACGAAGCCTTCGCGAAGGTTGTCGATCTCGATGCGCTCGTCGGGACGCACGCGGGCGACCTCCTCGGTGACGAAGGTGAGCAAGAGCACGTGCTCGTGGACGACGCGGTTGTGGTGGAAGTTGTGGAGCAGGGCCGGCGGGGTGCCCTCGGGGTTGCTGACCAAGAAAACGGCCGCGCCCGGCACGCGCGCCGGACGCTCGATGCGCATCAGCTCGAAGAAGTCGTCGAGCGGGACGAGCTCGGAGCGGATGCGCTCGCCGAGCAGCATGCGTCCTTTGCGCCATGTGGTCATGAGCAAGAAGATCAGCCCGGCAACGAGAATCGGAAACCAGCCGCCTTGCATGATCTTGACGGCGTTGGCGCCGAAGAAAGCAAGGTCGAGTACCAGGAACGCGAGCGTGAGGCTCAGCGCCGCGGGCGTTCCCCAGCCCCAGCAGCGCCGCGCCACGACGAACGCGAGCAAGGTCGTGATCACCATCGTGGTGCTGACGGCAATGCCGTAGGCCGCGGCGAGGTTCGACGAGGAACCGAACCCGAGCACGAGTCCGATGCTGGCGGCCATCAGCACCCAGTTGATGCTGGGCACGTAGATCTGGCCGATCTCTCTGGCCGAGGTGTGCTGAATGCGGACTCGAGGCCAGTAGCCGAGCATGCTGGCTTGGCGGGTGAGCGAGAAGGCGCCCGAGATGACCGCCTGGGACGCGATGATGGTCGCCGCGGTGGAGAGCACGATGAGCGGCGCCACCGCCCAGTCTGGAGCCATGCGGTAAAAAGGGTTCGAAGCCGCCTCCGGGTTCGAGAGCAGCAGCGCGCCTTGCCCGAAGTAGTTCAAGAGCAGCGCCGGCAGCACGATGGCAAACCAGGTGGCCCGGATCGGGCGGAGCCCGAAGTGCCCCATGTCCGCGTAGAGCGCCTCGCCGCCGGTGACGACCAAGAACACGGCGCCCAGCACCAAGAAGCCGTGTGCGCGGTTCTCCAGCAAGAAGCTGACGCCGAAGTGGGGGCTCAGTCCCACGAGCACCGCGGGGTTGTCCGCGATCTGGTGGACGCCGAGGGCCGCGAGCACCAGGAACCAAGCGAGCGTTACCGGTCCGAACACGACGCCGACGCCCGCCGTGCCGCGCTTCTGAAACGCGAACAATGCTATCAAGATCGCGATCGTGATGGGCACCACGAAGTGATCGAGCCGCGGCGCCGCGACGCCGAGCCCTTCGACCGCGCTCAGCACGGAGATCGCGGGCGTGATCATGCCGTCGCCGTAGAGCAGCGCCGCGCCGAACAAGCCGAGCAGCGCCGTCGCCCCCGTCGCGCCGCGGCCGCGGGACGTGGAGGCCGCAAGCGCCATCAGCGCCAGGACTCCGCCCTCGCCGCGGTTGTCCGCGCGCATCACGTACATCAGGTACTTGATCGACACGACCAGAGTGAGCGACCAAAAGATCAGCGACAGGACGCCGAGCACGTTGGCTCGAGTCGCCGCGACGGCGTGTTCGCCGTAGAAGCACTCGCGCACGGCGTAGAGCGGGCTCGTGCCGATGTCGCCGTACACGACGCCGAGCGTCACGAGGAACAGCGAGAGCGACAGGTCGTTCTTGTCCGGCGTGCGCGAGGGAGGCGGCTCGGGGCTGGTTTCGGCGTCGTTCACGGCGCATGAGCTACCAGACCCGGGCGCCGGTGCATTCAGGACTCGAGCAGTCTTTATGGAATCCTTATGCGACGGTCCGGCGAATTGACACGGCCCTTAGTGCTCGACAGCCCGGGCCGGCGCGCCGGCTGCCTCTCCGCGGCAACTTGCCGCGTCGGCTGAACCGGCTCTACGTTGTGCGGCGCGACGGCTGAAATGCCATGAACCAGACGACGGCGCGCGCGGCGCTCGAAATCGTGGCGACGGTGACGGCGCCGGCGGCGGTAAGCGCCGTCGCCGGCTTGCTCTTGGGCCCCGACGTCCTGGCTGACGTCGCCATGCTGTACTTGCTCGGGGTGGTCGTCGTTTCGCTGCGCTTCGGCTTTCGCGCGGCGATCGCGAGTGCCGTGCTGAGCGTGCTCTGCTTCGATTTTTTCTTCATCCTCCCCTACCTCACCTTGACCGTCGCCGACGTCCGTCACGTCATCACCTTCGGCGTCATGCTGCTCGTGGCCTTCGTGATCGCCGGCCTTGCCCGGCGAGTTCGCAACGAGGAGGCCACGCGGCTCGAGGTCGAGACCGAGCGTTTGCGCAACACGCTCTTGAGCTCCATCTCGCACGATCTCAGGACTCCCCTCGCAGTGATGAAGGGCGCCGCCAGCACGCTCGTCGACCGTGAGGACCTCGACCCGGAAGTGCGCCGCGAGCTCTTGCACAGCCTGCTCGAGGAAAGCGAACGGCTCGAGCGCCTCGTCGGCAACGTGCTCGACATGACGCGGTTGCAAGCCGGCGGTTTCAAGCTCCGGCGCGAGCTCCAGTCCGTCGAAGAGCTGGTCGGCGGCGCGCTGAACCGTCTCGAGCCCGTGCTGAAAGGCCGCCCGGTATCGGCGCTCGTGCCCTCGTCCCTGTACGTGAGCTGCGACGCCGCGCTCGTCGAACAGCTCCTGGTCAATCTGCTCGAGAACGCGGTCAAGCACACCCCCGAAGCTACGGCGATCGAGGTCGGCGCGTCCGCGGCGGCGCGCGAGCTCCTCATCCACGTTCGCGATCGGGGCAAAGGTCTCGGTCCGGACGAGCTCGAAACGGCCTTCGAGAAGTTCAACCGCGGCCGGCAGCGACGCGGCAGCGGCGTGGGCCTCGGCCTGGCCATTTGCCGCGCCACCGCCGAAGCCCACGGCGGCAGAGTCGTTGCGGCGAATCACGCCGAGGGCGGCGCGGTCTTCACGCTGATCTTGCCCTGGGAGCCGTCGGCCGCGCTCTCCGAGCTGGGCGAAGCGTCCGGCGACCTCGCACCATGACGACCGAGCCCCTGATTCTGATCGTGGAAGACGAGCCGCAGATGCTGCGCTTCCTCCGCACGT
>DASWGX010000594.1:0-10833 GCA_036393455.1 Polyangiaceae bacterium | reverse complement strand
AAGAGGGACCGATGTCGATGGAACGAGCCATCCCGATCCTGGTCCAGGTTTGCGACGCCCTCCAAGAAGCCCATCAAATGGGTATCGTGCACCGGGATCTCAAGCCGGAAAATATCTTCCTCTGCCGCCAGGCCGGCATGGTGGATTTCCCGAAGGTGCTGGACTTCGGCCTCGCCAAGGTCACCGAAAGACAAATGAAGCCCGGGTCGATGATCTTGACCCAGGAGGGAATGGTTTTCGGCACTCCGGAGTTCATGTCGCCGGAGCAGGCGCAGGGGCGTACGCTGGACGCGCGCAGCGACGTCTATTCGCTCGCGGTCATCTTGTACGAAGCGGTCACCGGCAAGCTTCCGTTCTCGGCGAAGACGGCGATGGAGTACATCCAGAAGCACGTGACGGAGCCGATCATTCCGCTGAATCAGCGCGTCGCAGGGCGCACGTTCGCGCCGGAGCTAGAAAAAATTCTCGAGAAGGCGCTGGCCAAAAACCCCGGCGACCGGTTTCAGACTGCCGTGGAATTCGCGACGGCCCTGCGCGAGCTCTACCCTCCTGGCAGCGCCGGCTACGTTCCCTCGCGGCATGGCGTCAATTTGCCGCCCGTCGTCCCGTCGGCGCTGGCGCCGGCGCCCACTGGCCCGAGGACGCGCTCGGGTCCGGGCGTGGGGCTGCTCGTCGGGGTCGCCGCCGGTTGCCTCATCGCGGGCGTCGTTCTTGCCGTCGTCGTCATGCAGTTCCTGGCCCCCTGAGTCGTGGCCCGCTAAAGCCTCTTCGCCGGGCTCGACCGACACCGGCCGCCTCCCATGACCGACCAGCCGTCGTTTCCGTCCAAGACCGGTGGAGCGCGGGCTCGCCCGCCTCGCGCGGGTTCGACGGCGGGCGGCGAAGGGGCGCGCGGAGCAACGCCGCGGCACCTCGTGAATGCGATTTCGCAGGCGGAAGAGGCCGATCGCGAGCGGGTACGACGGCGCCTCGATATCCTGAAAAAGACTCTGAAACTCGCCGCTCTGGCGACAGCCGCCGCGGCCGTGATCGCAGCGGCCGCCGTGGTGCTCGTAATCCGGGCCTACGAAGCGGACTTGCCGGACTCCGAGCGCCTGCGTACCGGCTACGACCCGCCCCAGGTGACGCGCGTGCTCGCTCGAGACGGCACCTTGCTCGCCAGCCTCTTCACCGAGCGCCGCACGCTGGTCGGGTTCGAGAAGGTTCCGCGCCACGCGAAGCTGGCCTTCTTGGCGGCGGAAGACGCCCACTTCTACGAGCACGAGGGTCTCAACTATTTCGGAATGCTCCGGGCCCTCTGGGCGAACCTGCGCGCGGGGCGCACGGTTCAAGGCGGCAGCACGATCACTCAGCAGGTCGTCAAAAACGTGCTGCTCGACCCCGAGCGGACCTACGACCGCAAGATCCGGGAAACGCTGCTCGCTCGCCGCGTCGAGCAGCAGCTCAGCAAGGACGAGCTCTTCGGGCTCTATCTGAATCACATCTACCTCGGCCACGGCCGCTACGGAGTCGAGGAAGCGTCGCGTCACTACTTCGGAAAGTCCGTCAGCGAGATCGACTTGGCCGAATCCGCATTGCTCGCGGGGCTGGTTGCGGCGCCCGAGCGCTTCTCGCCGCGGAAGTCCGCGGCGGCGGCCCTCAAGCGCCGGCGCTACGTGCTCGATCAGATGTGGCAGAAGGGCTTTCTCACGGATCGCACGCTCTACGAGCGCACCCTGAAGGCTCCGCTGCGCCTCGCACCCGCCGCGGAAGCCGAAGCCGCACTCTGTCCGGAAGTCGTGTCGCGAGCGAATCAGCTGCTCGAAAGCATCGCGCCGGCGCGCGCGCATCGGGGCGGTTTCACGGTTCACACGACGATCGACCCCACACTCGAGGCCTACGCCCGCGAGGCGGTGCGGAAGAACCTGGACGCCTACGCGGAGCGGCACCGGATCAAGCCGCCTTTCGAAGCGGAGCGGAACAAGCTGTGGGGACCGGCGTTCGAAGGCTCGCCGAGGCGGTTCGGCATCTACGTCGGCTCCGTGGTCGCTCACGACGACCAGTCGCGCACGCTCGACGTGCGCGTCGGCGAAGTCGTAGGACGCGTCTTTCTCGCGCACGAGCAGCGCTACAATCCGCAGAACCTGCTGCCGAGCGAGTTCGCGAAAGAAGGGGCCGCGCTGCGAGTCGGCCTCGAGGGCAAACCCGAGTCCGGGCAGGTGGTGCCGCTCCGGCTCGAGCTCGGGCCCCAATCCGCGCTCGTGGCGCTCGACGTGCGTAGCGGCGACGTCCTGGCTCTGGTCGGCAGCTACGAAGCCGTCACCGGAGGCCTGGACCGCACGCGCTCGAAACGACAACCCGGCTCGGCCTTCAAGCCCGTCCTCTACAGCTACGCACTGCACTCGAGGCGCTTCACTCCGGCCAGCGTCGTCGAAGTGGAAGACAAGGACGGCCGCCGCAGCCGCACCATCCGCCTGGCCGTAGCCAAGAGCGACAACGCCGTCGCGGAGCACGTGCTCGACCAGGTGGGCGCGAGCAACGTCGTCGAGTGGGGACACGCGCTCGGCATCGAATCGCGCCTCGCTCCCACTCCTTCGCTCGCGCTCGGAGCCTACGAGGTGACGCCCGTCGAACTCGTCACGGCGTTCGCGGTGCTCGCTAGCGGCGGCGAGTTCAAGCCCGCGCGCATGTTCGAGCGCGCGCTCGGCCCCGGACAGCAGGAGCTCGAGCTCACGCCGCTGCCCCCGGCGCGGCGTGTGATGAGCGTAGAGGAAGCCTACTTGACCACGAGCTTGCTCGGCAGCGTGGTCAGCATGGGAACCGCAGTGAGCGCTCGTGCTCTCGGGCGCCCCGCGGCGGGCAAGACGGGTACGACGAACAAGGCGCGCGACGCCTGGTTCGTCGGCTACTCGACGGACATGGTGGTCGGCGTCTGGGTCGGCTACGACGATTCGCATCCGCTCGGGCCGGGCGAATCCGGCGCGCGCACCGCACTCCCTGCGTGGATCGATTTCATGCAGCGCGCACACGAGAAACGTCCGGTCACCCAGTTTCCGCGACCGGCTGCAATCGTCGTGGCGAGCATCGACCCGAATACGGGCTTGCTTGCCCGTCCCGACCAGAGCGACGCCGCGGACGAAGAATTCCTGGAGGGAACCGCGCCGGAAGTCGTGGCGACCCTGGACGCGGGCGCCGCAGACGCCGAAGCCGGGGCAGAACCAAGCGAGTCCGTGCAGGAGCCTGCCGCGGACGCCAGCGTCTACGATCCGGAAACCGAGGAGCCACCCGAGCCGGCCGAGCTCGATCCGGCCGTTGGCGAGGATGTTCCGCCGTTCTGAGCCGCTCTGAGCCACAGAGTCGCTCCGCTTCACGGTTGACGGCGGCGCTCGATTCGCACGAAATTTACTCGTTCGCATGACCGACCTCCTCGGGACGATCGTGGAAAACGCCCGGCGCCGCTGTGCCGAGCGCATGCGTCGCGTTCCCGAGAGCGAGCTATTGCGCCAAGTCGACGACGCCGAGCCGCCGAGATCCCTGTACGCGGCGCTCGACGGACGCTTCAGCGTGATCGCCGAACACAAGCGTCGCTCTCCGAGCGGCGGCGGCATGAACGCCGACAATCTCTCGCGCGCGCTCGACGTCTACGCTGCCGCCGACTGGGTGAGCGCGATTTCCGTGCTGACGGACGAAGATTACTTCTCGGGCTCGCTCGGGGACTTGCAGGCCGCTCGCAAGAAAGCGGGCGGACGTCCAGTCCTGCGCAAAGACTTCATCGTGGAGGAGTATCAGGTCTTGGAGGCGCGCGCCTTCGGCGCCGACGCCTTCTTGTTGATGACGGCCCTGTTCAGCGACGCGCCGGACCGGCTGCGCGCACTGTTCGAGCTCGGCCGAAGTCTCGGCATGGACGCTCTGTTCGAGATCGGAGAGCAGGATCGTCCAGCGGCGGAGCTCGCACAGTGCATACCGAATGACGCTCGGATCTGGGGCGTCAACTCGCGCAAGTTCGAAAACGAGACGGCGAACGGCGCCGCAAATGCGGCGAACGGCCGCGACGCCTCGACGTCCCTCTTGCGACACGCGTCGTTGCTTCGCCTGGTGCCCGAGGGGAAAATAGCGGTCGCCGAAAGCGGCATCCTGGACGCCGCCGATCTCCGCACCACGCGCGATGCCGGCTACCACGCCGCCCTCATCGGCACGGCCTTCCTGAAGGGGCCCCGTCCCATCGAAGCCGTCGCCCGCGAGCTCGCGGGCGTCTTCGTCTAGACGCCGCGTCCTTCTGAAAATGTTCAACGGCGACGGCGACCTTGAAGAACCGCCGGAAAGGCTGGCACACTGGCGCCTTCGCATGCCCAAGGCTTCGCTTCTCTTTCCGATCGTCTTTTCGGCCATGGTGCTCGGGTGCGGCAGCTCCGCGCCGGGCTCGGACGGCCCCGGTAGCTCGAGCGCGGGCGGCGCCGCGTCGAGCGGCGGCTCCTGCGCGACGCCGTGTGGAGCCGATCAAATCTGCCAAGGCGGCGTCTGCACGACCGTGACGACGAGCTCCGGGCAAACGGGCACCGGCGGCGCTACGAGCACCGGCAGCGGTGGAACGACCGCCGGCGGCCCCGGAGCCCCCGCGGGGCTCGCCGGCGTCGTGGTGAGCATCGACGACATGGGAACGCTCGGTTGCGTGCCGCTGTGCCGAAACGCCGAGCACCCCGACGACACCGACCTCAGCGACGACTGGGCGTATGAAGGCTTCTCGTGCGTGCTCCCCAACAGCTCGACCGGCACGCGCAATCAATCGTGCACGACCGGTGAAGCCCTGCCCGCCATCGACCGCGACGGCCTTCCGGGCGTGGTCGTCGACAACGGCGGAGACGGCGTGCTCGACTGCGTGCCGTTGTGCGAACCCGGCGCCCAGCCCTCCGGCCCCGATGCGACCAACCCGAGCTCGTACGATTGGGGCTGGGAGTTTCAGGCTTCTTGCATCATCCGGGACACGGACACAGCCAACTGCAACCAGGCGTGCACGACGGGCCAACTGCTGCCGAGCCCGGCGCTGATCGAGCGCCCGGGCGTCCTCATCGACGAGGTGTGCACCGCGCTGTGCACCTGCGAGTCGATGGGAGACGACCCGAACTGGGGCTGGGAATTTCAGACTCAGTGCGTCGTACAGGGCTCGTCACCCGCGCTGGACCGGCTCGCCTGCACCACCAACGACGCCCAGACGTTCGTGCCTCCCGCGCTGGCGGGCACCAAGCTGGCTCCCGGCTTTTATACCGATGGAAGCCGGCTCTACGACGCCTATGGCAACGACTTCGTGATGCGCGGGGTCAACAACCCGCACATCTGGTTCGACATCGGTAACCAGTACCTGGCCTACCGCGCACTCGACGCGATCGCCGGTTACGGCGCCAACACCGTCCGCGTCGTGTGGGAGACCACGGGCACCGCGTCGATGCTGGCGCGGATCCTGTTTCGCATCGTCGAGCTCGAGATGGTCCCGATGGTGGAGCTCCACGACGTCACGGGCAGCTCCGCCAACGCCGACCTCTTGAACGTGGCGCGTTACTACACGCAGGCGGACGTTCTGGCCGTATTGCAGGATTTTCGGGAGTATGCGCTGATCAACGTCGCCAACGAGTGGAGCGGCGAGGACTTCCAGGGGGCCTACGCGAGCGCGATCGCCGAGCTTCGCGCCGCGGGCCTCACGCACACTCTGGTCATCGACGCCAACGGCTTCGGTCAGAATGTCGACGCAATCTTCGCGAACGCCAGCCCGCTGCTCGCCGGCGACCCCGAGAGCAATCTCTTGTTCAGCCTTCACATGTACAGTCGTTACGGAGACGTCGCGAGCGTGAACGCCGCGCTCGACCAGGCCGCGAGTCAGGGCATTCCGCTGGTGGTGGGCGAGTTCGGCCATCAGCTTCAAGGCCAGCCGGTAGCGTGGCAACAGGTGCTCGCCAAGTGCCAGGAGCACGGTATCGGCTACCTCGCCTGGTCATGGAGCGGCAACGACGCCGACACCGCGCAGCTCAATATCGTCAACGACTTCGGCGGTGCATTGACGCCACAATGGGGTCAGCCCGTAATGGTTGGGGACGCTAACAGCATTCAGAACACGTCGGTGCTCGCCGGCATTTTTCAGTGAGCCTCCATCGAAAGCGGAAGGCTCAGCGGGCTTGAGTTTCGCGCAGCGATTCGGCATGCTCCGGCCCCTTTTTGTCCCGTAACAGGTCGAACGATTAGAAAATGCCTTTGCTTTTCCTTCCCGTATCCGTGCTCGGGTTCGTGTCTGGTTTGCTCGGCGTAGTCGCTTGCGGCGCCACGTCGGGCGACGGCTCCGGTTCGTGTACGAGCGCCGCCGAATGCGTCGCGGGCGCGATGTGCAGCGCCGGCCAATGCGTTTCACCCCCGACTACGAGCGGCGCGGGGGGTGCCCCGGCCGCAAGCAGCGGCGCGACCGGCATGAATTCCAGCAACGCGTCGAGCTCGGCAGGAGGCGGCTCGAGTGCGGGCGCCACGGGCGGCGGCTCGGGCACCGGCGGGAGCGGCGCGGCCACCACGGGCTCGGGTGGCACCGGTAGCTCGGGCGGCGGCCCTGCCGGCGCGGGCGGCATGAGCGCGGGCGGCATGAGCGCGGGCGGCATGGGCGGCACGGGCTCGGGAGGTGCCGCACAGGTCGGCAACTGCGACACCGAATGGGAAGGCTACCCGAGCTACAACGGGAACGGCTCGGTCACGTTCTATACCTTTGCCATGGGCTCGAACTGCGAAGGCACGCCGACCGGCAAGTGCGTCAATTGCAACTTCGAGGTCACCGGCGTGGGACCGGACGCGGTGGCTCACGTGCACACCGGCGACGGCCGCCACTTCGGTGCCATGAACACGCAAGACTTCAACGACGCCGCAGCGTGCGGCACCTGCGCGGAGGTAACCCGGGACGGCAATCGGAGCGTAGTCGTCACGATAGTCGATCGCTGTCCGGACGGCGCCTGTCAGCCGGGCCACATCGACCTGAGCCGCGAAGCGTTCCTCGAGCTCGGCAGCGAGGCCGAAGGCCGTCTCGGCGTGGGCGGCGTCGGCACCATCTCTTGGCGTTACGTCCCCTGCCCCGTCCCGAACGACGCAAGCGTCAGTCTGCGGCTGAAAGAACCGAACAACGAATACTACACCGCGGTCATCGTCGAGGATCACGAGTTTCCGATCGCCAGTGTTCAGATCAAGGGCGTCGAGGCCCAACGCGACGGCGCCAGCAACTTCTGGCTCGTCGGAGACGGGAACCAATTCCCGCCGCCGTGGCACGTCCGCGCCACGGACGTGAACGGCTGGGTGTACGAATCCACGTTGAGCCTCGGCCAGTCCGGCGCCGTATCGACGGGCCAAATGGCTGCGTGCGACTAGGGCGTGCCTCGCCCGGGGCGCGCGGAGCTTTACAAGACGCTGCTCTGGATTAAAAAAGGGCCATCATGACGCGTTCCAGGTCAAGGGCGTTCTTGGGTCTTCTCGTTTTCGCGTCGGCCGCTTCCGCGTGCGAACGGTCGGAGCCACTGGAAGAGACGTCGGCGGTGAACCCCGACGCCGGCACCGGGCCCGTCGTCGATCCGAAGCTCGCGGCGGCCATGGCGGCGGCCTCAGCGCATACAGCTCCAACGGGCGTCGAGGCCGGCCAAGGAGGACCGCCGCCGAAGGGCATCTTCGCTCCCGGACAGGCGGACAAGGAAATCGCGCGTGGCGCTGCGCCGAAGCTCACGGTCGGCAGCACGGGCTCGGCGCCCAAGGTCGAACTCGGCGGCGGCGGCCTCCGGCCGGGCTTTCGCGCGAAAGGAGTTTTCACGCTCGCGATACAAAACGATCCGAGGCAAGGAGCGCTGCCGCTGGAGGTCGACGTCGAGCTCGAAACGAAAAAGAACGCCCCCGCCGGAGCAGAGGCACCGCTGCACGGCGAGGTTCGCGTCCTCTCGGCCACAGTCAGCGCGCGCGGCGGCGTTCCCCCGGACCTCTCGAAGCGCATCGCTGCGCTCAAAGGGACCAAAGTGACATTCTCGGTCATGCCCGGCGGCGGCGGAACCGGTTTTTCGCACGAGCTGCCGAAAGCGGCAGAGCCGGCGCTGAACGACTTCGCCCGATCGCTGAGCGACCTGGTCGCCACCATCGCGCTACCCTTTCCGTCGGAGCCGCTCGGCGCCGGAGCGTTCTGGATGGCGACGAGCCGGGACGGCGTCATGGGGCTAGACTTGGTGACATACCGGCTGGTCAAGGTGGAGAAGGTGGAGAACGGAGTCGCCGAGCTCAGCTTGAATACGAAGCGCTACGCGACGAGCAAGGGCTTCGGCCTCGAAGGGCTCGGCGGAACCTTCACCCTCGACGAGTTCCGCAGCACGGCCGACGGCACGCTGTCGGTGCCGGCAGGTTCACCGTTGCCACGAACGGGCAAGCTCGATCTCGCCCTTGCAGCCTCGCTCATCCCCGAAGGCGATCAAAACGCTCGCGGGTCGTTGCAGGCGCAAACGCGGGCACGGTTCGAGCTCTCGCTTCCGGCGGCCCACAAGGCAAATCAGCCGGCTGCCGCGCCGGAGCCCGCAGCCGCTGCGCCAAAGCCGGCGGCCCCAGCGCCGCAACAACCCGCACCGCCCGTACCGGCCGCGCCCGCGCCGCAGTGACCGCCCGCTTCGCGAACGTCGCATTGCCGGCCGCTCTCGCGGCGCTTTCCGGCTGCGGCGATGCGACGTCGATGTCGGACCCGTCGGCTTTCATCGGCGCCGAGGTGGGGTTCTTCGAGCTCGAAGCGGTCGAGTACTCCATCGGCGAGCCGCGCGAGGCGTTCGTCGCCGCGCCGGCGCGGCTCTTCTACGTGTTCGCTCCGGCGGACGAACCGACGAGGGATACGCCGCTCTGCTTGCTCTTCAACGGGGGCCCTGGCGTGGGCTCGGAGCTCGTGCTCGAAGGCCTCGGCCCCCGCCTTCCCGGCGCTGGCGCAGGGCCGAACCCGGCGAGCCTGACTCGGCTCTGCCACGCGCTTTTCGTCGACGCCCGTAACACCGGCCTCTCGTACGTCGTCGCCGATGAGACGGCGCCGCACGACTTCGGCTGGTCGAACTATAACGCTTTCATCGACGGGGCCGACTATTTGCGCGTGCTGCTTCGCTTCATCGACGCGCGGCCCGAGCTCCGCGACGCGCCGGTCATCGTCGTCGGCGAGAGCTTCGGCGGCGTGCGCGCGACGGCGCTGCTCAATTTGCTCTTGTACGCCGAGGCGTACGCTGCGGGAGCTCGGCCGTACGCGGACCCGGCCCTCGACCTCGAGCTCCGGGCGTATTCGAGCGACTGGCTCGGCCCGCTCACTCCTTCCGCGCTCGGCGTTCGCTTCGGACACCAAGTCCTGATTCAGCCGAGCATCGCCTCGGGTCTTCAAGACTCCATCACCGGTTCCCTGATGGCCGAGCCCGATTCGATCGTGTCCGAGCTCGGTCGCGAGCGTGGGCAAGAGTTCAGCCCTTGCCCCGCCGATCAGGCAAGCTGCGACCCGTACCTCCGCATGGTGCAGTTCATGAGTCGCATCGACGTGAGTCCCTACGACTACCGCGCTCCCTGGTCGTGGCTCTCCAACCTCCTGGCGGCGCACACGGCGCGCGTCGCCGACATCGCGAAGTTCGAGTCGCTCATCGGAGCAAGACTGACGTCCGTCTTCGGGCTCGCGAGCGAGGGGCGCGGCGCGGCCCTGCGCTTGCCCTCCGCCGGCACGGAAGCGGCGGATGCCACGACCTGGGTCGAGCTCCTGGGAGGCCTCGCTGAAACGGACCGCTATTTCGTCATGTTCAACACGGCCGTCTACGACGCCTTTTTCGCGAGCAGCGCCGCGGAGCACCACGTCGATTTTCGCTCGGAGCTCTTGGGCGAGCTCTTTTTGCAGAACCTCACGCATACCGAGACGTTCATCACGCGCGCCTCCTACGACCTCGTCAACTACTCGCCGGCGTTGATCGAGGCGCTCGGAGCGCTAACCGGTGTCGGCAGCGCGACGCTGGACGTTTCACGGCCGAGCGTCGAACGCCCCGGCGAGATCGTGATCGAGTACGAGAGTGGTAGGATGTCCTCGCGAATCCGGGCGCCGGAGTACGCAGCGTCGCATACCGTTTCCGATTCCGAAGGGGGCGCCCTGGCGGCGGACGTCATCGAATGGTGGGGTCGACTCTCGCGGCCCGCGGAGTGAGAAAGCGGCGTCGCGGGGCTCTAGAAACCGAGCTCTTCCTTGCGGGCCTCGGCGCCGGGCAGCGGGTCTCCCTGCTCGTTCACTACCGGCAAGCCGGGGGCCTTGTCCGCGTTGACCTTTAGCCACTCCAGCTTGTCGTCGGGCAGCTGAGCCTCGTCGTAGATGGCTTCGACGGGACACTCCGGCACACAGGCCCCGCAATCGATGCACTCGGCGGGGTCGATGTAGAGCATCTCCCCGTCTCCGTGGAAGCAATCCACCGGACACACGGCGACACAGTCGGTAAAGCGACACCCCTTGCAATTGTCAGTGACGACGAAAGTCATGGGCCGACAGATAGCCCCAGCCGCCCTCCGAATCAAACCTTTTCCCCCGAGAAATGGGAGACTCGAACTGGGCTCGCCGCGTGCTCCGACGCGACCGCCGGTTCACGCAAGGCCATCTATCGGCGCGCGGAGGCTCATTCGAACGCCGTGACGTCGCCCGCGCCCGCGCGAACCACCCGCGGCACCGGACCGGTCAGGTCGATCACGCTCGAAGGAACGACGCCGCCCGGACCCGCGTCCAGGACCAGAGCCAAGCCAGGAAACTCGAGGTCGATCTCCTTCGGATCGGGATTCGATTCCTGCCCGTGGCGAACGGCGGTCGTGGAGAACAAG
>DASWGX010000593.1:0-5133 GCA_036393455.1 Polyangiaceae bacterium | reverse complement strand
CGCCAGCCGCGCCAGCGAGGAGCGAGCCTTGATTCGAGGCCTGCTCGCCGGCGAAGAGGGCGCCTGGCGGCGCTTCAACGAGCGCTACGCGCGGCTCTTGCACGGCTGCATCACTCGCGTCACCGCGCCCTTCAGCCGCATCGTCGACGCCGATGCCGTGAGCGAGATCTACGCGAACCTGTGCCTGCAACTGCTCTGCAACGACATGCGCAAGCTCCGCAGCTTCGAGCCCGGTCGCGAGACCAAGTTCTCGAGCTGGCTCGGCATGCTGGCCACCCACGCGGCGTACGACTACCTGCGCGTGCTCCGGCGCGAACCGCGCACGGCCGAGCTCGCCGAAGCCGAACAGCTCACCGGGCAGAGTCCGGACCCCGCCGAGCAGGCGGTGCGCTCGGAGCGGGCGGAGATGGTTCGTGTCCTGCTCTCGGACTTCAGCGAGCGTGACCGAGCCTTCATCGAGCTCTACTTCGGCGAGGGCCTCGCGCCCGAGGAAGTGGCTCGCCGCATGCGCATCAGCATCAAGACCGTGTACTCCAAGAAGCACAAGATCACGGCGCGGCTCGAGGCCCTGGTGGACGCTCGGCAGCTCGCCGCCTGAGGCGTCGATTGAGGCTCGACCGTGCGCGGCCCGGCGCCGGTGTGGTAAACGCCGCCGGTGCTTCGAGCGCCGAGCCTGTTCGTTTCGCTGCTGCTGATCGCCGTCACGGCGTTCGGCGGCTGTGGTTCCGCCCAGCGGCGCGCCGGGTCCGCGCCGGGCGAGCCCGAGGTGGACGTGCGCAAGCTCGAGCAGAGGCCGCGCCTCACCTTGGTCGAACGCGACGGCGATCCGTACGGCGGCGTAGCGTTCGCGGCCGTGCACGATTTCGGGCCCGCCGCCTCGCGCTCGCTCGCCGCCCTGCTCAAGAGCCGGCTCGTACGCGCGGGACGCTCGGACGTCCGCGTTTTCGGACACGCTCTGGGCATTTGGGTGCAGGACTACGCGCGGGACCCGCACTCCGCCGAGGCGTTCTTGGCCGCCCTCTACCGTGCGTCGTCGAGCACCGTCACGGCGGCGGAGATGCCGGAGCTCGAGCGTGAGCTCGAGCTTTTCCCGGAGCCCGAGGCCGATGCCTGCGGGGCGGCCGGAGCAGCGGAGGCGCGCGCCTCCCTGACGCCCGAATCGCTCGAGCGTTATCGCCGAGAGACCTTTGCCACGCACTCGGCGAGTGTCGCCGCGGTCGGCTCGGAAGCACTCTTGCGCGCGTTCGAGCGAGCCTTGATGGAACAGCCTGCCTGGGGAGACGGCCGGGCGCCGGGCGACCCGTGGCCCGGCGCGGACACGTCGGAAATAGCACCCCGAAAAGCCGGGGCTCTGGACCTGACGCTCGGGGTCAGGACCCGATCCATGGCGCGCGCGGCCGTCGCGGCGCGCTCGCTCGGCTCGGCGCGCTCGGCACTTCGAGAGCGCCTCGAAGCCATCGGCGCCCGCCTGCGGCTGGAACGCGTGTCGGCCATCGCGCGCCCGCGCGGGGCGTGCCTGCGCGTGGAGGTGGCTCGGCCGGGCTCGGGCGACGTGAGCCCGGAGCAAGCTGGCGCCGCGGCGGAGATCGTGCTGGACGAAATGCGCCGGACCCTCGGGCGTCACCGCGACGGAGATTACCGGCGCAGCCAGAGCATCCTCGGGCCCTCCGATCCCGGCGTCGCGGCAGGAGTCGCGGCGTGGCTGTCGCTGAGCGACGCGGCGAACGCAACGAAAGAGCCAGTCCGCGTCGTCTGGCACAGCAGCGACCCGCCGAGCCCAGCGCTCCGCGCCGCGTTCGACGGCGCCCGGGCCGCTCAGCGCCGCGCCGAGCTCGGACTCGACGTTCGGACACGGGTCGAGCGCGGACAAGCCGAGGTGTGGGCCCTGTTGGCGACACCTTGCGGCACGCTGCTCGACGGCTCGACCCCGGGGACGGCGGCGCTCTTGATGCACGCCCTCGCCGCCGCCGACGACGGCAGCGTTCGCTTCGAACCGTGGGTGACGCCGGACGCCGTGGGTGTCGTCGCGCACGCTGCGCGGCGCGGCGCGGAATCGCCGTCGAGCCAGGTGCGGCGACTGCTTCACGCGCTCGGACGGCGTGTCGCCGTGCGCGCGGTCTCGCGCGACGCGCTCGCCCGCGCTCGCGGCACCCTGCTCCACAATCTCGGCCCGGCACCTCAGCCCGGCTGGGAGCTCGTGCTCGACGCGCTCGCTCCCGGGCACGCGTCGCTGCTCGAGCCGCGCGGCACCTGGACGGCGCTCAGCGAAATCGGTCCCGATCAAGTCGAAGCGCTGCGGCAGCGCTTCCTCGTGGGCCCCTTGCGGCTCGCGCTCATCGTCAATCACGACCGCGGTCAAGTCGCCGAGGGCACGGCCGCTCTCCAACGCTGGCTCGGGCCGCTCCGCGGCGAAGTCGCGGCGTGCCCCGGCCGCCCGGTGCTCGAGCCGCGCTTCGGCGCGTTCGGCGTACCGCGCGAGCAGACGGAGCGTTCGTTCATCGCCGTCCTCGTCGACGGAGACGAGGCTCGCTATCAGCCGGAGCTCGAGGCGACCGTCCTCTTGCTCAATCAGAGCGGCGGATGGCTCGAGCAGGCGATCGAAAGGCCAGGCCTCGCGTCCTCGGCGCGATCCTACCCGCTCGGAGGCCGGCGGCTCGCCGCACTCGCCATCGAAGTGCAGGCGGAGCCCGAGGCGATGTCGAACGCCGTCGCCCAGGTGAGGGCCCTGCTCGAAAGGCTATCGCACGGAGCCGCCACCCGAGCGGACGCGGCGTGGGCGCAGAGGCTGCTGGAGACGATCGGAGACCGCGCCCTCGTCGACCCGCGCCTGCGCCTCGTTCGCACTTGGCGCGGAGGCGGAGCGCCGGCCGAGGTCGACTTCGATCGGCTGCGCCGTTTGCACCAGGCCCTCGGCGGCGAAAAGCTCGTGGTGCTCGAACCCGCGGCGACGGCGCCGTGACTTTGGGACGTAGGACTCGGGGACGTAGGACTCGGCCCATCCCCAAGTCCTCCTTCCTGGGTCGCGCCCACGCCCGGCCCCGTTCCACCGATCGAGACTGCATGACTTCCCTCCCCGCGCTTCCCCGCGCTCTTGCGGCGTGCTAGCTCCCCGCACGCATGCCCGGTAAGAGCACGGTCGTCGTCCTCGACTACGGGTCGCAATACACGCAGCTCATCGCGCGCCGGATCCGCGAATGCCACGTGTACTGCGAGATCCATCCGTACACGGTCTCCGCGGAGACCGTGCGCGCGCTCGAGCCCGGCGCCATCGTCCTGAGCGGCGGTCCCGACAGTGTGTATGCGCCCGACGCCCCGCGCAGCGATCGAGCGCTCTACGAGCTCGGAGTGCCGGTTCTCGGCATCTGCTACGGCCTTCAATTGATGGCCTCGGACCTGGGCGGCCGGGTCGAACCGAGCAGCGAGCGCGAGTACGGGCCGGCACGTGTCGTCGTAACGGAGGCCGGTGGCATCTTCGCGCCGTTCCAGCGCGGAGAAGAGCTCGCGGTCTGGATGAGCCACGGCGACCGCCTTGCGGAGCTCCCCGCCGGCTTCTCGGCGCTCGGCTCGAGTGCCAACGCCCCGCTCTGCGCCATCGGCGACAAACAGCGAAGGCTCTATGCCATCCAGTTTCACCCGGAAGTCGCGCACACGCCGCGCGGCGTGGAAATGCTGCGGGCGTTCCTGTTCGACGTGAGCGGCCTCGAGCCGGACTGGACTCCGGGCTCGTTCGTGGACCTGGCCGTCGCCGCCGTCCGCGAGCGCGTCGGCGACCGCGAGCGCGCCATCTGCGGCTTGAGCGGCGGGGTGGATTCGTCCGTCGCGGCGGTGCTCTGTCACCGTGCCCTGGGCGATCGTCTGGTGTGCATCTTCGTCGACAACGGCCTCTTGAGGCGTGGAGAGTTCGAGAGCGTCGTCCACAGCATGAAGCAGCACTTCCACCTGAACCTCGTGCCCGTGGACGCGAAAAAGCGCTTCCTCGACGAGCTCTCGGGCGTGACGGACCCGGAACGGAAGCGCAAGATCATCGGCCGCGTCTTCATCGAAGTCTTCGAAGAGCACGCTGCCCGTGTCGAGAATGCAAAGTACCTGATTCAGGGCACGCTCTATCCGGACGTCATCGAAAGCGTGAGCGTCAAGGGCCCGAGCGCCGTCATCAAGAGCCACCACAACGTGGGCGGCCTGCCCGAACGCATGAACCTTTCCCTGATCGAACCGCTGCGGGAGCTCTTCAAGGACGAAGTGCGCAACGTCGGCGAAGCGCTCGGCATGCCGCACGACGTCCTGTATCGGCACCCGTTTCCCGGCCCGGGCCTCGCGGTGCGCTGCCTCGGAGAAATCACGCCCGAGCGGCTGGAAATCTTGCGGCGTGCCGACGCGATCGTCGACGAGGAAATCCGCGCCGCGGGCCTGTACGAAAGCCTCTGGCAGAGCTTCGCCGTGCTGTTGCCCGTCAAGAGCGTCGGCGTAATGGGAGACGACCGCACCTACGAAGAAACCTGCGCCGTGCGCGCCGTTCATTCGAGCGACGGCATGACCGCCGACTGGGCTCGCCTGCCGCACGACCTGCTCGCCACCATCAGCGGGCGTATCATCAACGAAGTCAGAGGCGTCAATCGCGTCGTCTACGACATCAGCTCGAAGCCCCCCTCCACCATCGAATGGGAATGACCCGGACTCGACATCGCCCCGCGCCAGCGGCTTTCTCGCGGCGCGCGCTCGGCGCCGTGTTCGGTGCGCTGCTCGCCGGCTGCGCGTCGAGCGCCAAGGTCCCGCTCCGCGTGAGCTACGACCGCAAGACGACGCCCCGCGATGCCTCCGTCATCATCGACGAAGAATACGTAGGCCCGCTCTACATGGTCGCCGCGTACGGCCTGGGACTGCCCGTCGGCACCCACCGCGTCACCGTTCAGAAAGACGGCTACTTCCCATGGGACAAGCTCGTCGTCGCCGACCGCGGTGAAATCCACCTCGACGTCGTCTTGGTACCGGTGCCCGACTAGTACTCCGTTTCGCTTTCATTGACGAGTCGCTCGCCGCCGCTCCCCACGTGGTACTTCGAGGCGCGTCGCCTGCCCACCCACCCCGCGGCGGCTCGCTCGATTTCTGGGCTGAGGCGTCTCGGGGTAGAGGTGA
>DASWGX010000592.1:0-7183 GCA_036393455.1 Polyangiaceae bacterium | reverse complement strand
CCGAGGATGACGCCGAGCAGAACGCCGTGCATCAGCGACCATTCCGGGGGTAGAAGGCCTGTCCAGCGCGCCACCATGCTCAGCATCGCGACCGCGACGACCGAGCTGCCGAAGGTCAGGAGCGCGAGGGCGCTGGAACGCGGTGCGGCGCGCGAAAGATCCGACAGATTGAGGGTACTGCCGCCCTCGAACAACACTACGACCAGCGTTACGGCCGCAAAGTAGGGCGCGATGCCGTTGAGCAGATCGGGTGTCAGCCACCCTAGGATGGGCCCCATGATCATCCCCGCCAGAATCAACCAAATCACGTCGGGAATGTTGGTGCGCTGGAAGATCACTTCCCCGATCGCGCCGATCAGGAAAATGCCCGCGATGACGAGGCAGAACAGGGCTACGGAATCCATCGGCCGCCGACTCTATCATTGCGGCGCGAAACGGGGTGTAATACCGGCCTCGGCGGCGCGCTGGCGTCCCTGGCGAACGACGGCTATAAGGCGAGTTAGGTCGGTATCATGACAGGGCAAAACCCGGATCGCGCTCAGGATCGTGGTCAGTCCTCCGATGACGCCCTCGAGGAGCTCGAGGACGAGGCGATCCTCGCGCAGCAAACGGCTGCCCATTCACCGAAGCCGCGTCAGCAAGTCCGAATGGAGGCGCAGAGTGTCGTGATCTCCGAGCTGGCGCCTGCCGCGGCGCCCGCGCCCGCGCCGCCACGGCCGCAGCGACCGAGACGGCCGGCAGAGCCCACCCTGATCATCCGCGATCGCAAGCGATTGGACGAGCTGCGCAAGGCCGTCACGGCGAGCAACGCGTCGAGGGGCGGAAGGGGGCTCTGGCTCTGGCTCGTCGCGGGGCTGTTCGCCTTCGCGCTCGGGGGCTCCCTGGCCCTGATAGCGTCGCGCCCCGAGCGCGTGGCGCCCGGCCCCGCCGCGCGTTCCGATCGGCCTCCACCCAAGAGCGAACAGGAGCCGGCGGAGCCCGAGGCAAGGGCCGCTTCTCCGAGCGAACGCATCGACATGCGAGAGTTCGAAAAAGGTCCCAAGACGAAAATCACGCGCGAGGATCCGGACCATGTCAAGCCGGTCAGCTTGGACGACCTTCCGGTGGAGAAGTAACGCGCGGCGCCGAGCTGGTGGGAGCCGGGTCGCGCGCGCTCACCAGCGCCGGCCTGGGGGCGCGCCTTTGAGCTCGGCGAATCCGCGCACGGGTTCGAGCGGTATCTTGCGACTGAGGTCGCGGTAGCGTCCGAGAGCGCGTTCGCGCAGATCTTTACGGGTGGCGACGAGGTCGTTTTTCTCGCCGGGATCTTCCTTCAGGTCGAAGAGCAGGAACCGTGTATCGTCGTTCAGCGCGATGAGCTTCAAGTGCCCTTCGATCAGGGCGCGGCGCCGATCTTGCAGCCGATCGCGCGGCAGGTCGACGATCACCGGGCGCTCTTCGGCCGCACCTCCCTCGAGCTCGGGCAAAAGGCTCCGCCCCGGCAGGCCCGGGTCGCGCGGTAGCCCGAGCCATTCCATGATGGTCGGCGCCAGATCGATGTGACTGCGCGGCGTCTCGATGCGCCGGCTCCGGATGCCGGGCGCGTAGATCAGCATGGGCACGCGGACCATCTCGTCGAAGACCTCGTAGCCGTGCTTGTAAAAGCCGTGCTCGGCGAAGCCTTCGCCGTGATCGGAGCTCACCACGATGGCCGTCTGCCCTCCCCAGGTTTGGGCCAGGACCCACTCGATCAGGTTGCCGACCCATTCGTCCGTGAAGTGGATCTCCTGGTCGTATAGATCCCTCGGCCTTTTGCCGAAGGATGGGCGGCCCGCGTGAGGCAGATACGGCGCGTGCGGATCCATGTAGTGGAAGTACGCGAAGAGGCGGCGTTCGGGACCCAGCTTGGACGCCGCGCCCGATAGCAGCTCTTTGGCGAGCTCCGTCATGCGAGCGCTCGTGATGTTGTCCTTGCTCATGTTGTTGAGGCGCGTGCCGCCGAGCAGCGGACACGTCTCGAAGCCCTGAGTGATTCCGGTTTCCGCCACGAAGTAGGCGTGCGCGTGGGCGCAGAGCGTCGCGTGCCCCGCGTCCCTGGCGCGCTCGCTGACGAACACGTTCTCCGGATAGTAGGTGGTGAAGAAATTGCCGTCCCGATGAAGCTCGCTCGGGTAACGCCCCGCGAGCAGGGCGCCGACGGACCGCGCCGTCATGTTGGACAGAGCGTACGCGCGAGTGTAGCTCACGGTCCGGGGCTCGAAGGCGGTGAGCCATGGCGCGATGGGCCGTTCGTAGCCGAGCCACGGCATGTCGTAGCGAAGCCCGTCGATGAGGATCACGACGACGTTGAGCGGCCCTTTCTCCGGCGCCGGCTTTTCAGCTGCCGCGAGCGAAGGCTCGGGACGGGGCGCGACGACGCTCCGCGCATCGGCGTGCCGCTCGGGGCGTGCATCGCAGCCCCAAACGCCAACCCACAGGGCGACGTTCAGTGCCGCGATCTTTCCAACGCGGGAAGCATCTGTTTCGCACGCGGATTCCGTCACCACATCGACTCGTTGGCGCTGCAAAGTGCACTTCTACAACAAACTCGGCTTCGCCGCTCGCGGGACCGATGAGTCGGCGACCCGAGCCGTTCCCGATTCATCGCTTCACGAGGCGATGTGCTGCGTCGACGATGTCCGCCTCTCGGACGAGCACGCGTTCAGCGGCGCGTCCGAGCGGCACGTAGCAATCTTCACCGGTAACACGCAGGATCGCCGCGTCCGACCCGGCGTCCAGGAGCCCGGCGATGAGCGACTCGGCGACTCCGCCGGTGCGCCGCCCTTCGTCGACGATCAAGAGGCGCTCCACGCCGGCGAGCTCTCGCGCCACGGCCGCCACAGGCAACGGCGCGAGCCAGCGCAGGTCGAGCACTCGGATGCCGATACCGTGCTCGCGTTCCAGCGTCCGCGCCGCACGCAAGGCGAGCCGCACGCCGTTGGCGTAAGTCGCGATCAAGACCTCTGCTTGGGCGGGGCCGTAGCAACGCGGCTCGAGCCACGCCGCCGCTGTCGCGGGCGGCGTGGTCAGCCATTGTCCGTCACCCGGAGTGAGGAGATCACGCTCGTGGTAGAGCGCGATCGGCTCGATGACGACGACCGGACGCCGGTGCCGTCGGGCAAGCGCGAAAGCGGCGCGGAAAAGCTCGATCGCGTCGTCGCCGCGCGCCGGAGCGACGACGATAAGGCCCGGGATTTCGCGCAGCGCCGCCAGCGCGTTGTCGTTGTGAAAGTGGCCGCCGAAGCCCTTCTGATAGGCGAGGCCAGCGATGCGCAAGACGAACGGGTTCGTGTACGCACCGTTCGAAAAGAACGGAAGCGTGAGCGCCTCACCGCGCAGCTGATCGATGGCGTTGTGCACGTAGGCCAGGTACTGAATTTCGGCTACCGGCAAGAGCCCGAGCGTCGCGGTTCCGAGCGCAAGCCCCAAGATGGTCTGCTCATCGAGCAGCGTGTTGAAAACGCGCGCCGGGCCGCCGCGGCCCAGCAGCCCCTTGGTGACGCCGTAGACGCCGCCTTTTTTGGCCACGTCCTCGCCGAACAGCAAGAGCTCCGGGTAACGGTCGAGGGCCTCGGCGAGCGCAAGATTGATGCCCTGCGCCAGAGTGAGCCGCGCCGGGTCGCCGGAGGTTTTGGCGGGCGACGCAGGCTCCGCCTGGATTCGCTCCGGCATTGCGATGGGAAGCATCACCTGCGCGAGCGTGGACAGCGGCTTGCGGCGCCGCGCGTCGGTGCCGGCCGCTTGCACCCGCGCCCGTGTCCGATCGTCGAGCTCGAGCGCCTGCTTCGGGCTCACGACGCCCGCACGGACGAGGCTCGCCGCGGCGCACAGAACCGGATCGTGGTCCATCGCCACGCCGAGCTCGGCCGCCGATCGGTAGCTCGAGTCGACGTCGCTGCCCGCGTGTCCGAGCAGCCGGTGGCAAGTGACGTGCAGGACGACCGGCAAGCGAAGCTTGCGGCAATAGTCGACCGCGCGAGCGGCCTCGGTCCACGTCTCTCTGAGGTCCCAGCCGCGCGCCGCAAAGTAACGAACGTTCGTCAGCGCGCGTAGTCGCGCCGCCACCCAACCCGGGGGCGAGCGGACGCTGATGCCGAGCCCGTTGTCCTCGCAGATCAGAAGTAGCGGCAGCTTGAGGTTTTGGTGGGCGACCCAGCCGGCGGCGTTGAAGGCGCCGAGAGCGGTGCTGTGATTGATGGAGGCGTCGCCGAAGCTCGCGACGGCAATGGCATCCGTCGGCGGCGCCAGACCAAGCTGGGTCCGGCGGTCGAGCCCGAATGCGAGCCCGACCGCGCGGGGCAGGTGGGACGCGATGGTGCTCGTCTGTGGAATGATGCCGAGCGCTTTCGAGCCGAAAACCTTGTGGCGGCCCGAGCATAGCGGCTCGTCCTCGGCCGCGACGAGCGACAAGGCAATTGCGCCGACCATGTCCTGGCCGGCGGCCTGCCGTGAACGTTCGAGCACGCACGCCGCGCTCCGATAATGAAGCAGGGTGGGATCGTCGATGCGCGTCAGGCGTCCGAGCACGACGTTCCCTTCGTGACCGGCGCTCGCGATCGTGTACTGCCCCACGCCCTCCGCTCTGAGCTTGTGGGCCAGGACGTCGAGGTGCCGTGCCAGCAGCATCGATTCGAACAACTCGAGCGCGGTCTTTCGATCGAAGGGAAGCGGAGCCGAAGCCTCGGTATCGGACGGCGGTTCCCGGAGGCGATCGCGAAAGCGAACGGCGGCTTCGCGGAGACGCTCGAGGCTCACGACTCAGAGTCTAGCGTCGCCTGGGCGTCCGTCCTTCCGTCTTCCTGTGATCGCTCGCAAAAATAGCTACCAAGAGCCGATGGGCCTCCGCGTGGAGCCTCGCTTTCACTCGCGGACGGCGGGGCTCGCCGGCGCGGTCGTCGCCATGATCTTCTTGCTTACGTACACGTAGCCCGCGAACCCGAGCAGCAACGCGGGAATTAGCCAGCGCGAATGCTCGCTGACGACGTCCTTGCCGGTATGGACCAGGTCGGCGTAGCTCATCTCGGCCGTGTGAACGCCGAGCGAGTACCCGATGATGGTCAGCACCGTCACCCAGATGCCGGCTCCCAGGCCCGTCCACAAGGTAAAAGTTCTGAGCGGCATCCGGGAGACACCGGCCGGGATCGAGATGAGCTGCCGGATCGCCGGTAAGAGGCGGCACACGAACGTGGCACCGGCTCCGTACTGGCGAAATACCTGCTCGGCGCGGTGCAGCTTGGGGGGCGGGAGGAAGAAATACTTCCCGTAGCGTTCCAGGAAAGGGACACCCACCCAGCTCGACAGATAGTAGTTGATGTAGGCGCCGATCAGGGACCCCACGGTTCCGGCAACGACCGCGGCGGCGGCGTCGGCTTGTGGATCGCCGAACGTCAGGCCGCCGCGCGCCGCGATGAACCCTGCCGGGATCATGACGACCTCGCTCGGAAAGGGAATGAAGGAGCTTTCGATCGTCATGAACAGGACGATCAAGAGAAGGCCCCAAGTCGGAGCGTGCACGACGATGGTTTCGAGGTAACGAATGAGCGCTTCGGTCACTGAACGGCCTCGGACCCCGGCACCTTCGCGTAGCGCGAACAGCCCCTCGTGTCCAATTGGCGGCGCGCCGCTCCGGAGGTGTGGCGCTAGAATGCTCGGGAAACCATGTCCAAGCCGGCACCGGCATCCCGGCACCATCGACAAATCCCGCATCGGTAACTAGGTTCTCTGGAAGCGATGCCCGAGAATCTTCCGAAGCCGCCCTCGCGACCGCCCCCGGGCACTCCGCCGCCATGGCGCGGCTGGTTGATTCCTTTGCTGGTGCTGGCCCTGCTTTGGGGCTTGCCCTATCTGACCAGCCGGGGGGAATCGGAGCCTTCTATCTCGTACACGGCCTTCTTCAGGGCGGTGAAGGACGAGCGGGTCGAGTCGATCATCATCAACGGTCAGTCGGTCACCGGGAAGTTGAAGTCGTCCGCAACGATCGAGGGCAAGCAGCTCACGACCTTCCAGACCACCTTGCCGCTGCAGGAGGACGCGGAGCTGATGCCGGTGCTCCGCGAGAAGAGCGTCGACGTCAAAGTGGAGAACGCGGAGGACTCGCTTTTCTTGCGCTCCCTGTTGTTCAACCTCGCGCCGATCGTCTTGGTGGTCGCCCTCTGGGTGTTCCTCTCGCGCCGCGCGCAACGCATGATGGGCGGCCCGGGTGGGCCGTTCGCGGGTATCCTGAAAGGGCGCACACGGCGCTTCGAGAGAGAAGCGCAGGTGCCGGTCAAGTTCGACGACGTCGCCGGCCTTCAGGGCGCCAAGCGCGACCTCCAGGAAATCGTTCAGTTTCTCAAAGAGCCGGAACGCTTCCGCCGCTTGGGCGGCAAGGTACCGCGCGGCGTGCTCCTGGTGGGCCCGCCCGGCACCGGAAAAACGTTGCTGGCTCGAGCCGTTGCGGGCGAATCCGGAGTTCCGTTTTTTTCGATCAACGGTTCGGAGTTCATCGAGCTGTTCGTGGGCGTCGGGGCATCCCGCGTGAGGGAGCTGTTCGAAGAGGCCAAGAAGGTGGCCCCGGCTATCATTTTCATCGACGAAATCGACGCCGTGGGTCGCTCGCGCGGCGCGGGCCTGGGCGGCGGTCACGACGAGCGGGAACAGACGCTGAACCAGCTCCTGAGCGAAATGGACGGGTTTTCCCGCAATGATCTCACCATCGTGCTCGCCGCGACGAACCGCCCCGACGTGCTCGACTCGGCGCTGCTCCGCCCGGGCCGCTTCGATCGTCGCGTTCTCATCGACCGTCCCGAGCTCCAGGCCAGGCGTGAAATCCTCGCCGTGCATGCGAAGAACAAGCCGCTCGACGAGGACGTCGATCTCAATGGAGTCGCGGCCAATACGCCGGGCTTTTCCGGAGCCGATCTCGCCAATCTCGTCAACGAGGCCGCGCTCAGCGCGACGCGTCGCGGTGCGCAAACGATCGCCGCGGAGGACTTCACGGCCGCGTACGACAAGATCGTCCTCGGCGACCCGCGCGAGACGAAGCTCGATGCGAAAGAAAAGCATCGCGTCGCGGTTCACGAGTCGGGGCACGCCGTGGTGGCGCACTATTCGCCGCACGCCGAGCCGCTGCACCGCGTCTCGATCATTCCGCGCGGAATGGCCCTTGGCGCCACGCAACAGACGC
>DASWGX010000591.1:0-4018 GCA_036393455.1 Polyangiaceae bacterium | reverse complement strand
GGCGGCTCGCCCATGCGCAACAACTGCACCGGGCCGGTGGCGCGCGTTTTCATCTTCGACATCGACGATATGGAAGCAGGCAATTCGATCGAACAAACCGCCGACGAACGCGATCGGCTGCTCGAGCTCAACGGTTGCGATACCAACCTCGAGCCGGAGGTCTTCGATCCGGCACCCGATCTCGCGCAGCCGCCGCGAACCTGCACGCGTTACCAGGGCTGCGGCGACAATCCGATCATCTGGTGTGAAACCGAAGGGCAGATGCACGGGCGCCAGGATCAGTTCGCCTCGCGCGCGTACTGGGGCATGTTCAGCGAGCTCTGACGTCGCGATCCGCTGTCCCCGGCGAGCCCGCTATCCACCGGTGCGCGACACCGTGACGTCGCGGTCCGCGCGCGGCGGTTCCCAAGCTTCGGGACTCGCCGGTTCCTGGACGCCGTTGCGAATGTCGCGCACTTCGTGGCCGCCCGAGCTCTGTCCCTTCAAGAACCACACGAACGGGATGCCCTTCTGTTCCGCATAGCGGATCTGCTTCGAATACTTGAGCGGGGCGTCGAAGACTTCGCTCGCGATGCCGCGAGCTCTCAGCCGTTGCGCTGTGCGGAATGCTTCGGGATAGACGGCGGCCGAGTCGAGCGCCACGAGCACGGTCGTCGGCGTTTTTCGGGAAGCCGCGAGCGCACCCTTGCCGAACAACAAGCCGAGCAGGCGTGTGAGCCCGATCGAAATGCCGACGCCGGGTAGATCGGCGCCGAACTCCGCGGCGAGGCGATCGTAGCGGCCGCCGGAGCAAACGGCGCCGAAGGTTTCGAAGCCGTGCATCAGTCCCTCGAAGATGATCCCCGTATAGTAGTCCAGGCCGCGCGCGATACGGAAATTCAGCACGACGGCGTCCTCGGCCACTCCTTCGATATCACGCAACAGTTGGCGGCACTCGGCGAGTCCGCGCTCGAGCAGCTCGCACTTGGGGACCGCCGCTTCGATGCTGCCGAGCACGTCCGGGGAGCGCCCGCGCACTTCGGCGAGGAACAAGCAGCGTTCGATCTGCTTCTGGTCGAGGCCGAGCTCTCCGAGCAGCGCGCCCACGCGCTCGCGTCCGATTTTGTCGAACTTGTCGACGACGCGGAGTACCGCGGCGGGGTCTGCAATGCCGAGCGCGGTGTAGAAGCCGAGCAGCACGTTGCGGTTGCTGACGTGGAGCGTGACCGGAAAAATCGGCAGCTTGGTCAGGGTCTCGGCGAGCAGGACGACCATTTCCGAGTCGTGACAAAGGGGTAGTTCGCCGTCGGCGACCACGTCGGCGTCGGCCTGGTGAAATTCTCGGTAACGGCCTTCCTGCGGCCGCTCGCCGCGCCAAGATTTTTGGATTTGGTAGCGCCGGAATGGAAACGTGAGGTGGCCGCGGTTCTGGACGACGTAGCGCGCGAACGGAACCGTGAGATCGAAGTGGAGCCCGAGATCGGGGGCTTTTGCGTCCGAACCGTCCGCCAGACGGCTCACCGTGTAGAGCTCCTTGTCCGTCGCACCTTTGGCGAGCAGAACCTCGAGCGGCTCCACGGAGCGCGTTTCGAGCGGCGTGAAGCCGTACAGGCGAAACTGGTCTTCGATCAGGCGCACGAAGCATTCGAAAACCAGCTGCTGTTCGGGCAGCCACTCGGGGAAACCGCTGAGACCTTTGGGCTTCGAGGTCATCGGAGGTTTCATGTCACCCTCCTCGCGGCCTGTAAAGGCGCCGGTAGCAGGCGAACGCCGTGCTGAAGGCTCCGGTCACCGCCGACGCGGCGGGCGCGCGTGGCGCCCTCGGCTTCCGGCTCGGCTCGGGACGTCACGGGGCATCGTAGTGCCGCCCTGTAGCTTTCCACGAGAGTGCACGTGTGCAGCGGAGCGGCGGAACGCTAGAATGCGACGCGTGAAGCCTGGCGATCATCCGGAGTTCCATCGCTTGCCGCCGCCCGCCGGCACCTCGCGCGAGAGCGGTATCGTGCTCGATCGCCACGGGCGCTTCTGGCACGACGGACGGCGCGTGGAACACGCGGGCATGGCTCGCGCGTTTCATAGCTGGATCGCGCGGCACCCGGACGACGGCCGCTTCATTTTGGACAATGGCTTCGACTGGACCTATTTCGAAGTCGAAGACGTTCCCTTCCTCGTGCGCTCCTTCGGCTTGGTCGGCGGAGAGCCGGTAGTCGAGCTCTCGGACGGCAGCTGTGAAGGGCTCGATGTCGCGACTCTTCGTCTGGGGCCGAATCACGCGCTCTACGCCGACGTGAAGCGTGGCTCGATGAGCGCGCGCTTCACGTCCCAGGCGCAGAGTGCGCTCGCGCCGTTCTTGCGGGACGAAGGAGACGAAGTCGTTCTCGAGGTCGCCGGGCGCCGGACGCGGCTTGGTTCGTCGGAGTCGCCCGCCGAAGCCGGGAAGACCCACGTTTCATCGCAAAAAGGCGGCCCGAGCGGGTGAGAATCGGTTCAGCCAGCGGGTCGGGCTCGAGCTCCCGGAGAAGCGCTGCCTCAGGCTTGCGTAGCCCTAGAGCGGGGGCTAAGCTGCGCGGCACAATCCGGGCGGATCCCCGACGGGCCCCCTAATTAGAGGGCTCGTTTTTTTTTAGCTCGGAGCGTGGCCCGAGACGTATGCCGGGCTTTGCCCATGAATCGATGCTTGTTGCTCACGAAAAGCTGCTCGGACTGGACCGCGAACGCGTATTGGCCGCGGTATTGCCCGTGCTGCGCGCGCATCACGTCGAAGGTGTGGAGCTCTTGTGGCGCACGGATCGAGACGGACGCGTGCTCGAGCTCACCGTCGAGCACCCGACGGCACGGCGCCCCGGCGAGGGCATTACCGTCGAGCTCTGTTCCGAGATATCGCGCGATCTTTCGACGGCTCTCGACGTGGCCGACGTGATTCCTGGTAGCTATCGTCTGGAGGTCGGCTCGCCGGGCCTCGAACGCGCTCTTTACCGGCGTGAAGACTACGCCCGCTTCGCGGGACAGCGCGCACGGCTTCGCCTCGCGACGCCCCTCGACGGGCAACGCAGTTTCGACGGGGTGCTTCACGGCGTCGACGACACCGGCGGCGTCTTGCTCGAAACCGGGCGCGGCCTGCTCAACGTCGATTTCGCTACGATTTCTTCGGCTCGGCTCGTGTTCGAGTGGGGCCGCCCCAGCCCGGAGCGGGCTTCAAGGCGTGGGACGCGTCGTCCCAGAACGGGCCGCGGGCAGCCTTCCCGCGCGCCGAAACGGAGCACATAGCAATGGTAGCAGCAGCAGTCGGTACGGGACTCGATCTAGGCCAAATCGTCCAGCAAGTGGCGGAGGAAAAAGGCATCGACAAGGCGATCCTGATCGAGACGATGGAAGCGGCGATTCTCAAGGCCGCTCAGGCGTCGTTCGGTCCAACACGGGAGCTCGAGGCTCGCTTCAACTCCGAGACCGGAAGCATCGACCTGTTCCAGTACATGACGGTGGTCGAGGAGGTGACGGATTCCGAGCGGGAGATCGGCCTCGAGATCGCGCGCACGCACGGGCTCGACGCCGAGGTGGGCGAAGATCTCGGGTTTCAGGTGTTCTGGCATCCTCGCGACGCCGAACGCGCGCGACAGCAGGACAAAGAGTTCGGTGCCGTGCTCGACATGAAGCAGGCGCGCAGCGCGTTCGGGCGCATTGCCGCCCAGACTGCCAAGCAGGTGCTGCTCCAGCGCGTGCGTGACGCCGAGCGGGATCTGATTTTCAACGAGTACAAGGACCGCCAAGGGCAGCTCATCCGTGGCATCGTGCGGCGTTTCGAGAAGGGTCACAATGTCGTGGTCGACCTAGGGCGCACCGAAGGCATGCTGCCCGCGCGCGAGCAAACGCCGCGGGAAACGTACCGCCCCGGCGACCGCATCGTGGCGTACGTGAAGAACATCGATCGCGAATCCCGCGGGCCGATGATCATCCTGAGCCGCAGCGCGCCGCAACTCGTTGACCGGCTGTTCGAGGCGGAAGTCCCGGAAATTTACGAAGGAATCGTGAGGATCGTGAA
>DASWGX010000590.1:0-5902 GCA_036393455.1 Polyangiaceae bacterium | reverse complement strand
GACCGGCGGCGGCGGCGAAGGCGGGGCCTGAGCGCTCCGCCGCACGGCGAGCGGTCGCGAGCCGGGCCCGCGACCGCCTCAGGCGACGACCGTTACCCGCGTTCGAAGCTCGTGGTCGGCTGAAGAACGGCCGACCATGAGCTCGAGTGTACCGTTCTCGAGCACGAACACCTGTTTCGCGACGTCGTAGTACGCCGCTTGCTCCGCGCGCAGCTCGAGCTCGACGGTCTTCTTTTCGCCTGGTTCGAAGGCAACGCGACGAAAGTCGCAAAGCTGCAGGTTCGGGCGCTTCACGCCGGAGTTTTCGTAGCGCACGTACAGCTGAACGACTTCCTCGCCGGCGCGCGATCCGGTGTTCGTCACTTCGACCTGCAGCGAAAGCCTCTCTCCCGATGAAAGCGTCTCGGCGCTCGTGCGGAGCGCCGCGTACGCGAAGGTCGTGTAGCTGAGACCGTATCCGAACGGGTAGAGCGGCTGGCCCTCGCTGTACATGTAGCCACGCCCGTGCCGAATATCGTAGTCGAACATGGGCGGAAGCTGTTCGAGCGAGCGCGGCCAGGTCTGCACCAGGCGCCCCGCCGGATTGAAATCGCCGAACAGCACGTCCGCGAGCGCATTGCCGAGCTCTTGACTGTTGTGCGTCACGTGCACGATGGCGTCCACGTTGTCGTCGGTCCAGTTGATGGCGTAGGGAAAGCTCGACACCAGCACGACGACGGTGTTCGGGTTCGCGGCGAACACCTCGAGGATGAATCGTTCCTCCTCGAGCGTCAGCGAACGACGATCGACCGCCTCCTTGCCGAAGCTCGGGAGCGTCACCTTGGCCCAGGGAGCGTCTCCGGTGGGGTGGTTGCCGGCGCAGACGATGACGACGTCGGCGGCGCGGGCCAGCTCGAGCGCGCCCGCTTCGTCTTCGGCGTGGGCCACCGTAACGTCGGGCTCGAGCCGCTTGCGAATGCCCTCGAGCGGCGTCACGACGTAGGGCGGCGTACCGCTGTACCAATCGAGCAGCACCTGGTTCGCGCGCGAGCCGAGCACGGCGACGAACTTCAGGCGCCGGAGATCGAGCGGCAAACGCGCGCGTGCGTTCTTGAGCAACACGATCGATTTGCAGGTGACGTGCCGAACGAACTGCTTGCGTTCCTCACGTTCCCACGGCACGTCGTTCGGGTCGACGCGCGTGTAGGGAACGCGCTCGGGCGGATCGAGCAGACCGAGCCGGAGCATCACCCGGAACACCCCGCGCAACGCGCGCTCGAGATCGGCTTCGGTGAGCAGGCCTTCTTCGAGCGCCGCGATGGTCGCCTCCTGGAAGCGATCGAGGAACTGATTGATGCCGGCGTCGAGACAGGCCTTGGCCGCGCGGCGCAGATCCGGAAAGTGCCGGTGCTGGTTCACCAGGAACTTGAACGCTCCGCCGTCGGTGCAAATGATACCGTCCTGACCCCACTGTTTCACGGTGACGTCGATCAGCATCGGGTGGATGGTGCACGGCGTGCCGTTGTATGCGTTGTAGGCGGCCATGTACGCGCGGCTGCCTCCCTCTTCCACGCCCATGCGAAACGGAACCGAATAGTACTCGTGGAAGAGCCGGCCATCGAAGCTGGAAGACGACCACTCGCGCTCGTTCTCGTTGCTGTTCGCGAGAAAGTGCTTCATCAGCGATGCGCAGCGGAGGTAGCGCGGGTCGTCGCCCTGAAGGCCGCGCACGAACGCGACCGTCATCGTGCCGTTGAAGTACGGGTCCTCGCCGTAGCATTCTTCGGTGCGTCCCCAGCGCGGGTCGCGGCCCAGATCGGCGTTGGGCGCGCGCACGACGATGCCGCCGCGCTCGAAGTCGGTCGTGTGGAAGACCCAGCGCGCCTCGTCGCTCTCGACTTCTGCGACGCGCCGCACCAGATCGGGGTCCCAAGTTTCACCGAGCCCGATCGCCTGGGGAAACGTCGTCGTCGGGATGGGTGCGTCGCGCCCCCAGCGTCCCGGCCCGCCGAGGGCGAGCCCGTGCAACCCCTCGACGTGTCCGCTGCACCTCACGCCGAGGCGCGGAACGCTCGGGTTGGTGCTCAAACAGGCAACCTTCTCGTCGCGAGTCATCAGGCCGAGCAAGTCGTCGATGCGCTGCTCCGGATCGAGATCGGGGTCTTGAAATGGGTGTTCGTAGTCGGTTGCCACGGCAAACCTCGGGGTGGCACGCGGCAGCGTGCGGTCGGCGCGACCCTAACACTCGGAGAACTCGGCTGAAGCTGTTTGCTGGCCCAGACCGTATTGTCCGGTGATGCGCGCTCCACTCGCTCGGCCGCCCCTCGGCGCTCTCGTTCTCCTGCTGCCGGCCGCTCTGTTTGCCGGCGCCTGTTCGCGGCCGCTGGAGAGTCGCCCGGACCCGGCGCCCCAAGCGACCCCGGCGGCCTCGGTGCGGTTCGCCGGGGCGAGCGACGCCACGCCGGCGCCCCCGGGAGCGAAACTCGAGGTACCCGAGGCCCGTCCCTTTGCCGTCGTCGAGCTCTTCACCTCGCAGGGCTGTTCGAGCTGTCCACCTGCCGATCGCCAACTACGGGCGCTCGCCGAGGAAGCGGACCGCAGGCACGAGCGGCTCTTCCCGCTCTCCATGCACGTCGACTACTGGAACTACCTGGGGTGGACGGACCCGTTCAGCGACGGCGCCTACTCCGAGCGGCAGCGACAGTACAGTCTCGCATTCCGCCGTCGAGGCGCCTACACGCCGCAAGCGGTCGTCAACGGCCGCGAGGAGATGGTCGGTTCGCACGGGGCGGAGCTGCGTCGTGCGGTGAAGCGCGCGCTTTCGACTCCAGCCCGCGCGGGCGTCGCGCTGTCGGCGCGGCGCCGGAACAACCATGTCGACGTCGCTTTCCGCGTCGCGGCACCCGAACCGTTCGAGCTCGTCATCGTGCTCGCGCAGCCGCGCGCCGAGACTTCGATCTCTCGCGGCGAGAACGGCGGACGAACGATCGAGTACCGCAACGTCGCCCGCGCGCTCGAAGTGCGCGCCGCGCCGGCACCGGCGGCCGGCACGTGGAAGGCGCGCTGGCCCGAGCGCATGCCCGCCGAAGGCGCGTTCGTCGTGGCGTATGCCGCGGCGCAAGGCACTCACATGGTGCTGGGCGCCGAACGCGCCGACGTAGAGTTCGAATGAGCTACGCGCGCTTCAAACGCTGACGCCGTCTCGCGGGCTCAATAGGCGGGCCAGCCGCTGGGGCAAATCGGGCGCGAAAGGCTTTTGCACGACCAAGTCGATGCCGGCAAGCATGCACTTGGGCAGCGGGGGAGAAACCAATACGCGCCGCACCGCCGGCACCCTTCGCCCGGCTTCCGCCAACAACTCGAGACCGCAGTTCGAGCCGAGGTCGTATTCGGTAACGATGAGGTCGACCGGCTCCGCTTCGAGTATCGCCAGCGCATACGCCGCCGAGGGCGCTATGCGGACTCGAAACCACTCGGAAAGTAGCCTGCGCACCGCGCGACAGACTTGAATGTCGTCGTCCACCAACAGCGCAACTGGATTTCCGGGCTTCATAGAACTGTGAATTCATGAGAGCATGAATCTTGGGATTCTGCAAACCGGCCTGCTTATTGGCTATTCGTCCGGCAGACTCCACGATGACTGCTCGAAGCGACCTTCTGGTCCAGTTCGGCCGGCGGCTGCGCGAGTTGCGGCTCGAGTGCGGATTGTCACAGGCCGGGCTCGCGGAGCGGGTAGAAATGACGCCGGAGTATGTAAGCCGAATCGAGCGCGGGCTCGTGGGCCCCTCGATGGAAGCGCTGTCGCGCCTGGCGCTCGCCCTCGGCGTCGAACCGAAGGCCCTATTCGACTTCGGGGGGCCGAGGCCCCAAGCCGATCCCACTCTGACGCGCCTTCGCGACTTGCTCCAGCAAAGCAACAATGACGACCGTCGCTTGCTGCTGCGGCTTGCTGAAACCGTCGTGCGATATCGAAAGGGCAACAAGTAGCCGTCAGCACTGCGATCTCAATAAGCGTATTCGACCGTGTTGAGCGATCTCACCTTGTCCTGCCATACAACGGCCTGAAGCTGCTGCTTCAAACACTCCTCCAGCCGCGGATTCTTGGGAGCCGTGCTGAGGTCGATGCCCACTGCCTTGCCGCGCCATACCGCGACGCGGAGCTTGAAGTGATCGCTGCCCCGGAGCTTGCAAGGCTCGTACAAGGCCGGATCTCTCAGTGGTTCGCTGAGACGATCATCGTCGATGTTGAGCCGGGGCATGCCCTGGGGCACCGCGTCCATCGCCTCCTGAACGCTCATCCCCTCTTTGAACTCGGGCTCCGGCTGATTTTCTTCCTCCTTGCGAGGATTCTCTGCCGCGGCCTCTTCATCGACAGCCTCGGGGGATTCCGGTTCCATCGGCGGCGGAGCCTCCGGCTCCATCACGACCATTTCCGGCTCCGCGGGGGGCGGGCTCGTCCCTCCGCACCCGGCGCCGAGCGCCAACACAGGAATCGACAACAATCCGCACCAAGCCCTCTGTTTTTCGAACATGGCCAGGACTTTGCGCATACTAGAGAACATGATCAAGGCCCTTTATAACGAGGCAAAGTTAAAGCCGGCTAGAATAGGTGCCTGGGAGGCATCCAAGCGGCTCACGAAAAGAACTCGAAAAGAGGCTTGCCGGCCAAACTCGGGCGCCGCTCGGCGGGCGGGCCGAGCCGTTCGAGGTTTCGGGGACCCATTTGCGGGCGGAGGTTTTCGGCATGAGACGGAGGCGCACGGCGTAGCGCTTCGACACGTCGCGATCTGTCCCGCGCTATTCGCCGAGGAGCTCGGCGGGCTCGCCGACATCGTTCCGTGTTTCGGTTCCCTCGACATGGTCGGCGGCGATGGTGCGACCACTGACGGGCACGGTGCCGGGGCCGCGCGTTCCAGATGAAGCACCTAGAGGCGAAGCGCCTAGCGCTCGATGCGAAACGGCAGCACGACGGTCATCGCGATGGGGCCGTCCTTGCTCTGCCGGAAGACGACGCGAAGGTCCACCCCTCCGACTTTTTGCGGTTGCCGCTCGAAGTAGACGAAACCGGCGATGCGGTGACCGGCGGGCAGAGCGCCCTCGTGCAGCGCGAAGTCCTGCACTTCCGCTTCGACGGCGCTGCTCTGCTCGTCGCGAAACGTTTCCGCGGCGGTGCCGGTGTCTCGATCCGCGGAGTCGAGCACGCCCGTAGTCGTCGTGAGCTCGCGAACGTCGACGGACCCAGGCGGAATCGCGGTGAGTACGTTCGAGCCGACGAGCGTGATGTCTTCGCGCGCGACGTACAGATCCTTTTTGCTGCGATTTTCGATATCGACGCGGATGGCGTCCACGTGGTTTTCGACCGCTGGAGCACCGGGCCACGCATGAAGCGTCGCCGCCACGGTGACGCCTCCTTCCCGCGCGACGACCGAGGCGTCGCCCGCCCGCGCCGAGTCCCCGGCACTGGACGCCGGCACCAGATGAGGCTCGGCGCAGCCAAACAAGCCGGCGAGCCCGACGAGCAAAATGTACCGGGGCCCGCCGGTGCGAGCGCACATCCTGCGCTGAGGTCCTGAATCTTCTCGTTGAGATCGTGTCGTTTCCATCGTATTGACATGCGTCGTTGCAATTGTCGCACCGTCCCGGTCACCGACTCTGGCCAAGCTGTCGCTCTCGATCGACCTCACGACGAGGTCGGGGATGTGCCTCCTTCGTCGTTCCGCGTGAGTCGTGACGTGGCAGGCAGCCACCGTGGGGCGCGATGGCGGACGTCGCCACCCCGTACGGGCCTCCAGGGCCAGTCGCACGATCCGAGCGGCACGGCACGGCCATTGCACGAGACGTCGCGCAACCCTCAGAGAAACAAGTAGGAGAGGTCTCATGAAAAGCAAAGTCGGCGAAATCATGACGCGCAATCCGACCGCTC
>DASWGX010000589.1:0-4160 GCA_036393455.1 Polyangiaceae bacterium | reverse complement strand
ACAACAACCACCACTACTTCCCGACCACCGCCAATCAGGGCTTCTTCTGGTTCGAGATCGACATGAGCTACTACGTGCTCAAGCTCATGAGCTTCGTCGGCCTCGCGCGCGATCTGCGCCGGCCTCCGCCGCACGTGCTCGAGCGCTCGACGGTCCGAGCGCCCGAAGCGAGAGAATCCGGCTCGGCGCCGGTGCCCGAGCTCGCGACGCCGCTACCGCTCTCTTCCGAATCGGCCTCGTAATTCGCGATCGTGACGGACGACTCGACGCCCGAGGACGCGGAGCGGCTGATCGTCGAGTCCGACGCGCTCCACGCGCGCGTGCGCGCGTTCGCAACGGGGTCGAGCGGAGAAACTTTCGAGGCGCTTGCCCTCCGGATTGCGCGCTTTCAACGGCGTTATGCGCCCGGTTTCGCGAGGCTCGTCGCGGTCCATCGGAGCGCGCTCGGCTCGGCCGACGACATCCCCGCCGTGCCGGCGGAAGTGTTTCGCATCGCGCGCGTCGCCGTACACCCGGCGGAGCTCGACGTCGCGAGCTTCGAGACCAGCGGCACGACGGCAGTCCGCGCCGGCGTCCACGCGTTTCGCACCCTCGAAACCTACCGAGCCCTCGCGCTCGCTCTCGCCGAGAAGGCGCTGTTCGGGTCCGTCCGAGGGCCCTGCACCGTCGTGGCGCTCGCGCCGCCGCCGGGCGCTCTGCCGCGCTCGTCGCTGGGCTTCATGCTGCGTCTGTTCATGGACCATTTCGACGCCCGGCCTCCGGTTTTCGAGCGGGGCTTCGACGGTCCCGAGCGCTTTCTCTGCGGCCCTTCGGGCATCGACGTTGCGCGCCTCTTCGACGTCGCACGTCTCGCGCGCGAGCGCGGCGAGCCGCTGTGCGTGCTCGCGACGTCGTTCGCGCTGGTCGCGTTGCTCGACGCCCTGGGTGGCGCGCCCGTGCCGGCGCCGCCGGCCACGCTCGTGATGCAGACGGGCGGCTTCAAGGGGCGCGCGCGAGAGGTCGACGCGGCGGAGCTTCGCGCCGCGGTGGCGCGAACGTTCGGCATCGGGCCGGAGAGCGTCGTCGGCGAGTACGGCATGACCGAGCTCACGAGCCAGCTCTACGAGGATACCGGCGCAACGCGCCCGACCCGGGCCGAGCGCTTTCGCTTCGGCGTCTACTGCGCGCCGCCGTGGCTTCGCGTCGTACCCGTGAACCCGGCGACGCTCGAGCCGTGCCGCGACGGCGAAGTCGGCATCGCGAAGTTCATCGACCTCGGCAACGTCGATTCGGCCGTCGCCGTGATCACCCAGGACCTCGTGGTCCGGCGCGGCGACGGCATCGAGCTCCTCGGGCGTCGTAGCGGCGCGCCGCCGCGCGGTTGTTCGCTCGCCGTCGAAGGCTTGCTCGCGGGCCATGCCTGAGCCGCTTTCGAACAAGCTCGCTCGCCTCGGAGCGCTGCTCGAGGGCGCCCGGCGCATCGCGAACCGAACGACTCGGTTCGGCGCCGTTGCCCGCGCGCGGCTCGTCGCTTCGACGCGCCTGAGCGCCGAGGGCGTCGAACTGGCGCTCGATGCCCATCTGGAAACCGACCCGGGCATCGAGGAGCTCGAGCTTCTTTGCGCAAGCGTAAAGGACGCGCCCCGCGCGCACGTGCTGCTCTCCGCCAACGTTTTCACCGGCGCGCACCGCGCGCTCGCGCTGGCGCTCGCGAGCTCGGAACGAGTGTGCGTCCGTCCGTCGCGGCGCGACCCCGAGTTCGTGGCGCTGCTCGCGGAACAATGCCCGGGCCTGTTCTCGATCGTCGCTCGGGTCGAGCCCGAAGCCGGTGAATCCGTGTGGGCCTACGGCACTGACGCCACGCTCGCGGAGCTTCACGCGAGTCTGCCGGCCAGCGTTGCGCTCCACGCCTACGGCGGCGGGCTCGGCCTCGCCGTCGTCGATCGTTCGGCTGCCGCTTCCGATGCCGAGCTCGCGCGCGCCGCCGAACGGCTCGCCTATGACGTCGTGGTGTTCGACCAGCGCGGTTGCTTGAGCCCGCGCGCCGTCCTTTGGGTTGGCGACGCCGGCGGCGCTCGCGAGCTCGCCGCGGCTCTGGCCGAGGCGCTCGAAAGCAAGCAAGCCGAGGTTCCGCTCGGCCGTCTCGACGACGACGAGCTCGCCGACGTTGCCGTCTACCGCGACGCCGCGGCCTATGCCGGTGAGCTCCTCGTCGCGGGGCGCGGTTTCGTGGGTGTGGGCGTGGAACCGGATCGACTCGTCGTTCCCCCCATCGGCCGTAACCTGCACGTCGTGCCGGTTCGGAGCCTGTCCGAAACGCTCGACTCCGTCCGTGACCTGGTCACCGCGCTCGGCGTCGAAGTGTCGCCCTCGCTACGAGCCGAGTTCGTCGCATTGGTTCCACGCGCACGCGTCACGCATCTCGGTGCGATGCAGAAGCCGCCCTTCGACGGACCCGTCGATCGACGCGCGCGCCGGTACTGACGGCGCGTGCCGTCCGGAGAGCGCGCGGGCACCTTCCTCGAGCTTGCCGCGCGTCGGCGCGCGCCTACTGACACTCGGGCAGAAACGTGGGCGGGCAGCAAAACCGAGGCGCGCCCGTGCCGGCGTCGGTGCAGCCGCCTGCCTCCAGGGCTTCCAAGTCGATCGTCGCCCCGCAAAGCCACACCACTGCGTTCTCGCCGCAAAAGCCTGACTGCTCCGTCGTGCAGCCGATGTCGATGTTGCACGAGTCGCTGCCCGCCGAACCGCCGCTGCCGGCGCTATTCATGGTTCCCGCGTCGCCGCCACGGCCGCCCATTTCTGCGCCGCCGGCGCTGGCTCCCCCGCTGCCGGATGCTCCGCCGGTGCTGCCGCTCGAACTCGTCGTCCCTGCGCTTCCGCCCGCGCCGGTTCCCCCGCCCGCTGCGGCGCCGCCGGCGCTCGCGTTGCCGCCGGTGCCGGCGGCTCCGCCCGTTGACGAACCGGCGCCGCCCTGAGCCCCCGCGCCGCCGGCGCTCGCCGCGACGCTCGCGGAACCGCCAGCGCCGCTACCCGATGTTCCATCGCCGCCCTCGGTGGCGCCGCACGCGAGCGATAGCAACGGCAATGCGGCCCACACTCGAGCTCCGTCGAGCCTCCGCCGGCGGTGTTCGCAGGCGCTCCACGTGAGGAACGCCCGGCGCCCGCGCTCAAACACGTTCGGCGAAGCGCCCGGCGCGTTCGCGTGCATGCGAAATGATGGGTTTGGCTTCGTCATCCGAAAACCCCAAAAGCTCGACCAGGCTCCGCAAGACCTTTTCCTCGCCTTTGGTCTGTTTGCCGTCCGCGTGGGTCAGGAGAGCTGCGTGGGCCAAGAGCAGCTCGCGCTCCCCTCTGCCGAGCTCCGCGAGCGGAATGTCTTCCTTGAGTGTGCGCTTCTTCTTCGCGTATTCGCGAATCTCGTGCTCGTCGGCTTCGTTGGCCCCGAACGCCCAGAGCAGGCCGTCGATCATGCCGGCCTCCGGTTCTTTAACCGTCCCATCCGCCCAGGCGACCACGACCAACGACCTTACGATGTTCTTTTCCGCAGGTGTCATGGTGATAGACGATACAACAGCCCCGTGCGAGCCGCGCGATCTTGTTTTCGTCCGGGGAGCCTTCTATGCTCGGCGACACCATGAAGTTGCCGGTTTTGCTCGTTTTCGCGGCGGCCGCCGCCGGTCTCGGTTGCACTCCGGAGCCCAAAGTTCCCACTCCCGTCGGCACACTTTCGCCGGACGCCATCCGCGACGCCATCTACGAGCACAACGGCACGTTCCGAGCTTGCTACGGCGATGGCCTCGCGAAAAATCCGAATCTGCGCGCGTGGATTCACACGCGCTTCGTCATCGGTGAAACGGGCAGCATCGTGGAGATGGAGCTCGAGGACTCGAGCGCGCCGGACGACGTCACCTATTGCATCCTGAACGAGCTCGCGACCGTCAAGTTCCCGCCGCCGCAAGGAGGCTTCGTCACGGTTCGCTACCCGCTGCAGCTTCGCTGGGGCCCGTACCGGCCGATGCCGGAGCCGGAATGGCCCGGCCCGACGCCGATCGTGCTGTCGCAGAACGAGTAGTAATCGAGATCCGGCTCCATCGGCTCGCAGCACCGGCAGTTGCGCCGAAGGGTCCTCCTACTCGAGCTCGATCACGTCCTCGGCCTCTCCGTCGATGCCGTCATTG
>DASWGX010000588.1:0-9343 GCA_036393455.1 Polyangiaceae bacterium | reverse complement strand
CTCGCCTTGGTGGGTGCGAGTAGCATATCGGCCGTGTCCGACCCGCCGGAACTCGATGCGCTCCGCGACCGCATCGACGCCATCGATACGCAGATCCTCGAGCTGGTCGCCGAGCGAATCCGCATCGTGCTGGAAGTCGGCAACTACAAGCGCGAGCGCGGAATCCAAGTCTACGACCCCGCGCGCGAACGCATCCTCCTCGATCGGCTGTCGAGCGATCCGCCGGCGCCGCTCGACGCCGCGACGGTGCGGCGCGTCTTCGAGCGCTTGATCGACGAATCGCGACGGCTCGAACAGCACCACGTCGCCAAGGCGCGCTGACCCGTCGGTGCCGGCACCGACGGGACGCTCAGTGCAGCGTGTGCCAGCGGCCGTCGTGCTCGACTTTGGGAACCTCCGGCTCGACCCTGACCGGAAGGTCCTCGGGAACCGGCGGCGGCTCACCCCGCGCGAGTACGATGTGCACCCGTGTCCCGGGTGCCGGGTGAGACCCGCGGAGCTGCCGCGCGTCTTCGACCGCTTGTTCCCGATCCCACCGCGCCAGCGTCTCCTGATTGCGGCGGCGCCTGCGTCGGTAGCCCCAAACGAACAACCCCACGGCCAGCACCCAAACCAGCGAACCACTGAAAAGCACCGGCCAGAAGGTGTACCGCTTGGCTACGTCCTGCCGCCATTCGTACTCCAGCGTCGCCCGATCGACGCCGTAGGCGTCCTCCAAGGCGCGATCGAACGACTGGCCGCGCCGGTACCGTTCGATGAGGGAGCGAAACCGATGTCTTTCGTGACGGCGCACGAGAAAGCGCACGATGTCGGCCGCCTGGGCGTACGCGACGCTCGCCGTCTCGGCGTCCGCAGGGAATGTGCGTTCGAGATCGCCGAGCGAGAGCAGTCGCTCCGCGAGCGTGGCGCTCCACAGCGTCTGAAGGCGAACCAGCGAGCCTTCCCCTGACGCGAACACCGCGAAGCCTTCGTTGAACCAGCGCGGAATGGGCCGGGGCCCCACGGCGTCCGAGAGCGCCAGGTGCGCGAGCTCGTGCCGGAAGATCTCGGTCAGATCGTGATGCGCGCCGGGCTGGCTCGGGTGCACGGTCAAGAGCACCAGATCGAGCCCGGGAAAGGCCAGGCCGGAGGCGTATTCCGGCACGTTCGCCGTGCGGGGAACCAGTGACGCCATCTCTCCCGAGGTGCGCGCCACGTGCACGACGACGTTTTCGAGCACGGCCTGATCGAGTCGTGACCTCAACTCGTGGCGGGCTTCGTCGGCGTCCGCGATGAGCCGCTGGACGCGCTCGCGAATCGACGGGTGGTAGGCGAAGCGAATCCAACCGCCGTCGTAGGTGTTGAAGTCCGCCGGAGGCGCGGGCACGGCTCGGCTCACGTCCGCGACGCGCGGGGCGTGCGCCAGCGAAGCGGACTCGGCCGCCGCGTAGCGTGCCGGCGCGACGACGAGGACGATCGCGAGAAGCAACCGCTGGAGGAGCGCCGCGAAGGAACGGGAGGCTCTGCAAAGGCGGCGAGCGCGCGGCATCGGCGTTTACTATGGACCGTCCGCGCGGCGGCGTCCCTCTCAAATCGGGCGCATATCCGCGGCGGGTTCAGGCGTACGGAACGCGATCAGCCAAGCCCCCAGGCTCCGAACAACACACGCGGTACGCCACCGTCCGGCGTTGCCGCGGGCGCAAGCGCCGAGGCCAACGCGAGCAGTGCGCCCCCGACGAGCAAAGCTCGATACAGCCGCGCGGCGACCCGCGGCGCAGGGCCGAACGTCCCGTACGCGCCGAGCCCGGCAGCGAGCACGGGGCCGAAGACCGCAGCCAGGAGACCTGCCGACGAAGCCTGAGCGACGACGACGCCGAACACGACGAACGAGATCGCCATCGAAACGGCGCGCAAGGCGGGCACCCAACGCCGGTCGCCTCCGTTCTCCGCGCGCTCGACGGTTTCGAGACGTGCCACGACGGCAATGGCGGCACCGATCAGCACGAGCGAGCCGACGGCGAACGTGGCGGCTCCGAGCGGCCGGTGATTGGTGAGAGCCTTGAGCAAGGACGCGAAGAGCGCGAGCGGGCCGAGAGCAATCGCGGCGACGACGACGGCGCGCCGGAGCCAAGAGCGGGCCAAGCGCAGCCCAACCGAGACAGGCACGAGCCAGAGCGCCGTACCGCCGGCGGCGCGCAGGGCGTCGAGAGCCGTTCCTCCGAAGGCGAGCGCCGCCAACCCGAGGGCGATCGCCCCCGCGAGGGCACAGAACGACCCGGCGCCGATTTCGGCGCGACCCGTCGAAAGCTCTGCCGGAACCGCGGTCGCCGTACTCACGCCGGGCGCAGCTCGAGCCGGACGCGGCGGACGGCTTCTTCCGGTACCTGGCCCGATTTGAGAAACCAGCGCACGCTGCGCGCAATGGCTTCGGACGCCGGACGATGCCGGTAGCCAAGCTCCTGCTCGGCTTTCTTGCTCGTGAACCAAGCAAAGGACGAGCCGAAGTCGCGCACGAGCTTGCGCGTCACCAGCGGGCGCCGCCCGGCCAGGCGCGCCTTCAGCTCCAGAACCGTCGCAAGCCACGCGGCGGTGCGGGGGCTCTGAGGCTTGCCGGGCAGAGCCAGGCCGGTGAGCTCGCTCAGAAGCTCGAAAAGCTGCACGTACGTCAGGTTCTCCCCACCGAGCAGATAGCGTTCTCCGACGCTCCCGCGCTCCATCGCGAGCACGTGGCCTTCGGCGACGTCTTCGACGTCTACGACGTTGAGCCCGCCCTGGCCCACCGGAACCCGCAGGTTCGGCGAGAGCCCGAGATACCCCACGAGCCCGGCGCCCGTCGGCGTCGGTTTGCGATCGCCCGGGCCGAGCACGACCGTTGGGAACACCGTGACGACGGGACGCCCGTCTTCGATGGCATCGAGGGTGACCTGGGACGCCTCGTACTCGGCCTCCACGTGCGCGTCGGGGTCGGTCAGGTTGAAGGCGTGACCCTCATCCATCGGCTCCGGCTCCGAATTCACGCCGAGGGCCGCGGCGCAGCCGGTCACGACGATTTTCTGGAGGCGCCGCCGCCGCGCCGCCTCGAGCACGGCGCGCGTGCCGGTGATTGCCGTCGACAACACGTCCTCGCGCGAGCGCGGATCGAAGCTGTAGTCGTGAGCGACGTGGAACATGCGGCGGCAGCCGGCCAGCGCTCGAAACACGGTGTGCTCGATGCGCACATCCCCTACCGAAAGCGTCAGGCGCTCGGACGAAAGCTCGCGCAGCGCGTCGAGGTTCGCCTCCGGGCGGACGAATGCCCGGACTCGCTCGCCGCGTTCGAGCAAGCGGCGCACGACAGCGGCCCCGACGAAACCACCCGCGCCGGTAACCAGCGTCCAAGAGCTCTTCATCGTGCGCCTCCTACCACCCTCTCCCGGCCGCGTCAGCACCCTCGCCGGAAGGACCGCGGTGCCGAGCTCCGTTCGTCCCAACCCGCTCAGCGCCGGCAGCTCGGCGCCGAAGCCAGCGTGCGCTCGGCAGCGTCCCGAACTTCCTTGATGACCTCGGGACCGAGAAGCGGGGACAAACGGCTTTTCATGTCCGGCGGACCGAGCGTCGCCAGCGCGTCGAGCGCCGCGCGTGCGACTCGGAGCTCCTCCTTGGACGCCGCTCCGGCGTAGCGCCGGGCGTAGTCCGTCAAGATATCGCTCCGGCTTTGATCGCAGGCACGGCCGAGGGCCCGCGCCGCTGCCGCGCGCACGCGCGGATCTTCGTCGCGATCTTCGAGCCGCTCCTGTACGTCGTCGAGCGCGGAAAGCGCGCGCCGCTGGCCGAGCGCGGCCGCCGCCGGCGCGCGCACGTGCGGGGACGGATCCTCCAGGGCGTGGATGAGTTCTCGATCGACCGCGCCGCCGTGTGACAGGGCGCCGAGCGCCTGTGCCGCTGCCGCGCGCACCAGCGGCCAGTCGTCTCCTCGCAGGCGCTCGATGAGAGCCGCCGCGGCGAAGTCGGCGCCGGGCCGCGCCAGGCTCAGGGCCGCGGCTTCGCGCACCCGCACCGCGGGATCGGACAGCGCGCGCACGAGCTCGCCCTGAAACTCCGCTGGGTCGGCCACGAGCCGCGCCGCTCGAGCGCGCAAGCGAGCGTCCCCGGCGCCGAACGCGGCGTTCAGTCGCTCGCGAGCAGCCGCGTTCACCCGGGAAAGGGCCGCCAAGGGTTCGAGCGTCAAGTATCGGGTGCGAAACGACGCCTGACTGTCGAGCAGCCGATCGAGAGCGGCGCTCGCCTGAGGCTCGAGCTCTTCCAGGCGCGGCGACAGCGCCCGCAGGATGTCGATGGCGACGCGCGTCGAGCCCCCAGCGAGGAGCTCTGCGGCAGCTTTCCGTCCTGCGGGGGTTCGCGCGGCGCCCGCGAGCACGGCGCGCAAGCGACGCCGGTGCGCGGCGTCCGGCTGGTCCAGACGTCGCCCGATGAGGCCGACCGTGCGCGCCGGAGCGAGCGGCGCGAGCTCGCTCAGCAATGTCTCGATGGTCGCGACGTCCGTGCTTGCTTCGACCGCGCCGGCAAGGGCATCGGCGGCTTGCGCGCCGCAGCGGCGGAGGCGATCCTGCGCCTGGGTGCGCAGCGACGGGACGGCTGCGCCGAGAGCCTGCGCGTAGGTGGGCGCCGCGACTCCGCAAGGAGCGCGAGAAAGAACCTCGAAGACATCGAGCTGGGCCGAAGCAGGAAGCCCGGCGAACGCCGCGGTCACGGCCTCGAAGCCCGGCGCGCCGAGCGCGGCCAGCATTTCCTTGGCACGCCGCGCCTGCTCGCCGCCTTGCTTCAGCTGCTCGACGAGCTCGGCAGGTGCGACGTCGAGCGCCGGCGCCGCCCAGACTTCCGACAGCGTCACGCGCGCGTCGTCCGGCACACCAGGCGCCTCGTCGAGCACGATCGCCCAGCACGACGAGGCCAGCGGCTCCGGCAAGGTGATTCGAAAGCGCGCGCCGGGCCGGTCCCACGCGTTCGCGGGCAGATCCGCGCGAACGACTCGCCCCTCGGTCGCGATGAAGACGTGGCGCGGAGCCACGCCGTGCTCGACGGATGCCGTGGGCGGTCGCAGAGTGAGCTCGAGCGCGCGCAGCGAAACCTCGCGCGGGCCCTGCATCACAACGAACTCGCCTCGGCCGTCGCCGCCGCGATCTTCGGACCAGCTCGTTTCCGGGTTGCCGTCCGTGAGCGCAGCGGGCGCGCCGATGGCGCTGCTCGCCGCGACCGCCCGAAACCACCGGCCCGCCGGCGGCGGCTCCGTCTCGGGCGCCTCGGCGACGGTAGCGACGGAGGCCCTGTTTCGCTCGGCCGCGGGAAGCTGCTGCATTTTTGCGGGCTTGAGCGTCAGCGAAACCGGATCCAAGACGCGCGGGGAGACGAGCGCTTCGCGCCCGCAAAGATCGAACGCCTCGTAGCGACGGCCCACGACGATCCGGCGCACGCCTCGTGGGTCGGGCTCCGAAATCACGACCTTGTCGCCCTCACGCTCCCCTTCCACGCCTTCGACCAGACCCGTCCAACCGCTGAACACCACCAGGGGCCGGTCGCCGGCCGGCGGAGCCGCCACGACGGCTTCGAATGCACGCGCCCTACTCGGCTCCGGAAACCTGAGCACCAGGGCGCGACGGTCCGTCCCGATGCGTACCAGCATCAACCGCGCGTCCGCGCGCAGCTCCATCACCTCGGCGGGGAGCTTCAAATCGAGCCCTCCGGTCGTGCCGCAAGGCGCCTTGGCGCATGCGACGGCGACCACTTTGTCCGCTTCGAAAGCGATGCTGAGCGCCCGCTGCGTCGCCGAGGAGGGCGCCTCGATTCGTGCTTGCGCGGAAGCTTGCCCGCTCGTGCCGCTCAGAGACAAGACCACGAATGCGAACAGAGCGCGGCCACGCATTCTGGCCCATCGTGTCAGCTGTCCGTCGGCTGCGCCAGCTTTCTCGACCAGAGCAGCGCATCGGCGCGGCGCCCGTCGATCAGCAGTTGTTCGCGCAACTGCCCGGTGCGCCGGAAACCGTTGCCCACGAACGCCGCGGCCAAGTGGACGTTTTCCGCCGGCGACAGCGAGAACGCGCCGATCACTTCGCGCTCCGCCAGCACTTGGCCCAGGCGTTCGAGCGCCGCCACGGTGAACACGGCCTCTTTCTCGGAGCGCGGCGCAGTGAGAAGCTCGATGAAGGCATTGTTGAAGCACGGCTGCGTTTCGACCGAGACCGTCAAGCTGTAGCCGCCCCGCGCCGTGCAGGCGAAGTACCAGCGCGTCACGTCGCGGCCGAAGGGCTCGAACACCGTCATGGCGCGGCCGCTCGACAGCGCCGCCGACACGGCTTTGCGCGTTTCGGTCTCGCCGAGCGCGTGGAGACGCACCGACGGTCGCTCGCCGCCGTGCGCCGACAGGAAGCGTCGCGCGCGCTGCACCGTACGCTCGAAGCTGGCGCTAGAAGCCGGGGCTCGCTCGCCTAGCCGGTGAACCCCCGATTGCTCGTTTTCGAAGTCCGCGCCCGCGGGCAGGACCAGCCCGAGAACGTGGGCGTCGCTGCGCTTATAGAAGCCGGGGATGGTGCCCTCCCGCTGAAACCCGAGCCGCACCCAGCTCGGCGCCTCGTCGCGCTCCACCAATATGTAGAGGCGGCGAATGCCTTCGCTCTTGGCGACGGTCGCCGCACTGCTTCGCTTGGCGGGGCTGAAGCCGGCTCGAAAGTCGACCACGCGCAGCGTCTGAGCGCGCCGGTTCACCAGCAAGCAGAGCGATATGCCATCGCGCTCCACGAGGACTTGATCGGCCGAACTGCGTTCAAACTCCAGCGTAGTGAGCATCGGCCCTCCTGAGTCAACGGGCGCCTCGGCATGCAAAGCAACAACGATTCCATGCCAGAGCGACAGGTTTTCCCGAGGTCTTCCACAACCGGGCGGGCGATCTGGCGGTTTTCGCCAGGTCTCCGGCTACGACGCGCCACCGCGCCGACAAGCCCCCACGTCAGCCGCCGAGGTCGGCGGGGTTCACACCGAGCGCCGTCAGCACCGACGGCAGCCGAGAGCGCGGGAGCGATACGCGCGTCGGCATGCCGCCCTGAAGCGCGAACAGCCGAACGAAGTCGTGGCCCGAGTCGAAGCGGGCCGCGACGCTCACGTTCTCCCGATCGACGACCAGACTGATCGGCTCGCGCCGTTGGCCGAGCAGGTGCAAGAGCGTCTTGTCGAGCGTCCCGAAGCCGCTCGACACGTCCACGTAGGCCACGCCCGGTTCGAGCCTCCGGTATCGGTCCGCGGCGCGGCGCGTCTCTCGTTCGATCGGTACGAGCTCGGCCGCGGCTGCGTCGATGGTCGCCCAGAGCGCGGCGTCCTCCAGACCGCTCACCAGGTGCCTTACGACGATGCCGAAGAGCGCCGCGTCTCGCGGACGCGCTCTCAGCGCCCGATCGATCCGCTCGGCTACGGCGCTCGGCTTGCCGAGGCGTGTGTCGATGGCCCGCGCGTCGTCGTCGCAGCCCGGGTATGCTTCCACCCCGCCGCGAATCCACTTGGCGGCGCTCGCTAGGCCGTCGAAATCCGTGTGGCATACGATCGTGTCCACCGGACCGACGCGCGCGACCAACGCTTCGTCGATCATCTCCGGGCACGCGCCGTGCTCGGCCTTGGTGGCGAGCACGAAGCGCGGATCGCCCGCGAAACGGGAATGAAGCTCGTGGTCGTGGTGATCGACCCAGGCCCGCAAACGCTCGCCGAGTGCCTTGATGAAGGGCAGCGTGACCTTCTCGAAGCCGCCGCCCACGGCGCCCGCAAACGCAATGTCCACCACGACGACGCGTCCCGCGAGGTCACGAGCCTTCGGCAGCCTGCGCGGAGTTCCGAAAGCGAGCGCGTGCATGACGGCGGGATCCTTGCAAGACTTCGAGGGACTTGGCGCTCCTATACTCCAAGACGACGCTCGCCGCCCCCCGGAGCCCCGGCGCAGGCGCAGTCCTTCGGGCAGCCCTAGCCGGGGTTGCGCTCGTCGCATTCGCCGGCAACGCTCGCGCCGAACCCGCCGCCAAAGGCGCGGCGTGCCGGCTCGAAGGGCGAAGTAAGCCTCCCTCCGGCCTCGAAGTTTTCGCGAGGCCCACCGGAGGCTCCGCGCGCGCGAGGTTGACCGGAGCGGCGCTTCACGTCGCCCTTCGCGCTGTGGCCGGCGCCCGCAGCGAAATCGCCGCGGGCGACGGCTTCGTGATCCGCGGCTTCGTCGACCTCCACCGCTTCGAGGCTCACACGGTACGTCCCGTCACGGTGGTCGACAAGCACGTCTTCATCACACGGGGACAGACCGTCTCGCCGCTCGCCGCACGCGGCGGTCACGTGCGCGTCGAGCTCGTCGTGCCGGTTTCGAAGCAGCGCGTCGAGACCTGGGCTCGCTGCGCCGATCTGACGCTCGGCCCGACGACGAGCCCGGGCTGGGACCCGCCCGGCGAGGCGCGCGGTTACGTCGCCGACGCCCCCAAGACGTGGCTCTACGCGAGCCCGAACGGCACACCGGTGTTCACGCTCGAGCGCGGCGCGGCGCCCACCGGGCTGCTCTTCTTCGGCATCGAGCAGCGCGGGGAATGGGTGCGCATACGGCGCGAGAGCACCTTCTCCATCGACGCCTGGGCGCGCCTTGGCGATCTGCGCGCCTTGCCCGAAGGAGAGCGCATCGATCAATGGGTGCCGCCGAAAACCGCGAAGGGCGTCGCGCGGGTGGCTCGGGGAGAGCTGGGACTCGGAAAGACGCGCCGCGCTGTCGTCGTGCGCGCGGAACCGAACGAGAACGGCCTGAACGTGGGAGCCGTCGCCGCGGGGGTGGATGTCTACGTGGTGGACGTGGTGCTCGGCTGGAGCCGCCTTTTGCCGAAGTCGCTCGCGTTCACCGAGGGTGACGGCGGCGGGTTCTGGGTCGAGCCGGGCGCGCTCGAACCCTGAAGGCGCGTCTCGGTTTGTGATAGCTTGCGCCCGTGCCCATCCCGGAAACGACGCTGTTCGAAGCGCTTGCCCGCACGCTGGAGCAAACCGACTTCGCCGGGCTCGGAACGCTGTATCGGGGCAAGGTGCGCGACAACTACACGCGCGACGGGCAGCGGTTCATCATTGCCACCGATCGCATCAGCGCCTTCGATCGGGTTTTGGGCACGCTGCCGCTCAAGGGTCAGCTCTTGAACCACGTCGCAGTCTGGTGGTTCGAGCGCACGCGGACCATCGCGCAAAATCACGTTCTCTCCGTGCCGGATCCGAACGTGACGATCGCTCGACAGTGCCGCCCCCTGCCGGTGGAAATGGTGGTACGCGGCTACCTCACGGGCTCGACCTCGACGAGCATCTGGGTGCACTACTCGCGCGGAGAGCGGACTTTTTG
>DASWGX010000587.1:0-5255 GCA_036393455.1 Polyangiaceae bacterium | reverse complement strand
GCCCGCGGAAAAGCGCCAGCGCCACGATGACAGAGCGCGCCAGCAGGCGAGCCCCGATCAAGACGAGCATCAACGGAGCGATGAGCTGAGCGATGCCTTCGCCGCTCGAAACCGGAACACCCAGCGCCGCGAGGCCGCTTCGGAGCGCGCAAAACACCTCGGGGCGCGCCGTGCGACCGAGGTCGCCGTCGGCGGCATCACAAACGTGCGCGGGGCCGTCCGAGGTGAGCACCTCGTACGCGAACGGAACCGCAGCGTCCGCGACCACGCATGCTTGGTAGAACACGCGGGCCAGGATCAGCGCAATCACGCCCGAGGCGAACGAAGCGAACACGCACATCAGCGCACGAGCTCGTGGCGAAGCGAGCTTCGGCAGCACGTTGATGGCGATGTGCTTGTCCTGATACGTCGCCAGCGACGCGCCCAGGAACGCCAACCATAGCGTACCCTTTTGCAGAAAAGAGTCGGCCCAGGAAAGGCTCTCCAGCAGCCACTGCGCCCACGCGACGCCGCGCTCCGCTATGTTGAACGACAGCGCTTGCGCGGAAGCGACGAGGACCATCGAGAGCAGGACCACGACGGCAATCGCGCCCTCGACGCGGGCGACGGCTTGGTCCAGGCGGTGGTAGCTGCCCACCGGCGCAGGTTAGCCTGCTTTTTTGGCGATTTCTTCCACGCGTTTCAGCAAGTCCGCCGGATAGAGCTTACCGGCGAGGGACTTGCGGGCCTTCGCGAGAACGTCGTCCCAAGCCTTCATGTTCTTCGCCAAGCTGACGGGCTTGACGCCGCGCGCGACGATCGCTTCGAAAGCGCGGTCGTCGTCGCGGCGGATCGCCTTCGCCAGCGCCTGGTGAGCCGTCTTGGACGTTTCCGAAAGGGCCTGTTTCAGGTCGTCCGGCAGCGCGTCGAACTTCTCTTTCTTGACGACGGTGGCGCCCACGACGATGCCGCGCGGCTCCTTGGTCACGTACGCGGCCTTGGTGTACCACTGAAACGCGACCGCCGCGATGCTGGTGCCCGGGAACGCGTCGATGCGATCGGTGCGAAGCGCGGGGTAGACCTCCGGCAGGCCGAGCGAGACGCCGTTGACACCCGCCGCGTCGAGCACGGACTGCCACGTGGGGTCGTCGCGCCAGGCCCACATGCGCGTCTGGCGCATGTCGTCCGGCGACACGATCGGCCGGTTCGAGAAAACGCGACCCTGCCCCGCGTCACCCCAGCCGAGCAGCTTGAAACCGGCGCCATCGAACTCGCGCTCGAACTCCGAGGCGAGCTTGGCGCGCACGGCATCGATACGTGCATACGTGTAGCAAACTCCGGGCGCCTGGAGCACGAGGCTCGACCGGACGATTTGCCCGAGCCCCACCGTGGTGACGGCCGCCGCGTCGAGCTGACCCGCACGCATTTTTCGAACCGCGTCGCGTTCGTCACCCGCGGCTCCGCCCGCGTAAAAGTGCAACTTCAGCCGGCCCTTGGTGCGCTCGCTAAGCGTGTTGTTCCAGGCGTCGAAGACGCGCATCCACGACGAACCCTTGGGCGCCAGCGTCGCGACGCGGAGGACCGCCTTGGACTTTGATTCCGCGGCCGGCGCGCGGCGGGTCACGCCCAGCGCGGACGTCGAAGCGACCGCACATGCGGCTGTCAGGAAATTGCGGCGATGCATGCTGAACTCTCCTCGAGATGGACTGCCATGGGCAGCCAAAGATTCAAAGCCGAGGCAGGGAGTTTTCCGCCTGCCGCCGCCGTCGCCCTCTCACCCCTGCCCCGCCGCGGCGGGGGCTTTTGCCGGCGGCGGCTTCACGGGAGGACTTTTCGCGGGCGGCGGCTGCTTCGGTTCGGGGCCTTCAGGCACGACCGGCGTCGAATCCCCGGGGGCCGGCTCGCCGGCGGGGGGGGTTGGCGCGCCCGCGGGCTCCTCTGGCGCTGCGGGCGCGGCGTCCTCCGGCGGGGGCAGAAAAAGCGTATCGACCTGCGCCATCAACCGCTCGGCACGGCGCCGCGCCACCGTGTTCGGCAAGGCGAGCGGCGAGTCCGCCGGCACCGGCGTCTCGAGAACCTCCTTCAAGAGGGCGACGAAGAGGTCGCGGTTCTGGGTTTGCGTCGCGTAGAACTGCGCGAAATTGAGCTGAACGATCATCGCCCGGCGCCCGGTGAGCGCGAGCGCTCGTTCGAAATGCTGGCGGCCCCGCTCCGGATTGCCGCCGATGCTCTCGCCGCGGCTCGCGTCGGCCACGCCCAAAAAGACGTGGCCGGCGGCGTTGTAGTACTTCTCGTCGAGTTCCACCGAGCGCTCGACCAGCGCGCGGGCGAGCGACAGGTCCGCGACCAACGCCACGTCGTCGCGCGAGACGTTGATCGCCGAGCCCCAGGCGTAGCCGGTCCAAAATAGCGCCGGGGCGGCCTCGGGGTCCGTGAACTCCGCCGTCACGAAGCGCTTGAGCTGGTCCGGATCGCGCGCGGCAGCCTCGGCCAAGCCTTCCGCCGCGCCCGCGAGCAGCTTCATCCCCAGGCCTTTCGCTTTGAGATAGAGGCCTCGTGCCCGCGCGCGCGCCGCGTCGGCCTGCTCGAGATCGCCGCCGAGTTCCGCGCGTTCCATCTCGTCTTCCACGAACCCGTAGGCGTACGAAGCAAACCCCCGAGTCCCCAGCAGCAGCAGCCGCTCGTCCTCGGGCGCCACACGCAAGAGCCCCTCGACCTGCATCAAGGTGCCGGGAATGGCCACCCGCGCGAACTCGTAGTCCGTCTGATGTTCGATGACGGGCGAAGCTTGCTGCATCACGTCGGCCTGCGTGCTCACGGCGAGCTTGCTCATGCTGCAGCCCGTGGCCGAGACCAGCAGGGACAGCGCGAAGAGCCTATGTAGAGCGATTCGCGAGTTTTCGATCACGATGGACCTCGGGGCGGGTTCGCCGTCCGCGTCCGGGCCTCGCCCGACCTGCGGCCGGCGTCAATAGTCGCAGAACCCATCGCGACGGTCGAATCGAAATGCTCCCGTTTCCTCGTCCCACGTTGCATTTCCGTTGGGAACCCAGGTTTCCGAGGACTCCTCGTATTTCAAGAGCACGCTGTTGTGACCTGCGTACTCGGATACGAAGCCGTAGGCGCCCTGCGACCCTTCGATCTCCATCAACGCGGCCTCGTCGAGACCGAGCTCGCTATTTTCGCACACACCATCCTCGTCCAGCATCACCATCGGGTTGCTGAGCTCCACCAGGTGCGTCCACAAACATTCGTCCTGCTGGCCGGCGAACATGTCGCAGCCTTCCGGCGCTTCGCCGGCGCGCGCGGCGTCGAAGCGAACGACGCAGACGTCGTCACCCAGACCGTCGTCCCCGATGATGTAAAACTCCCAGAAACCTTCGAACGTCTCGGCCGCGTCCACGGTGCCCTCGCCACGCTCGCCGCACACGCCGACATTGGTGAAGCCGCCGCTGTCGCCGCCCGCGCCGGTGCCGCCTCCGGTGCCGCTCGCGCTCGTCGCGCTGCCGCCCGTACCCGTCGTCGCGCTACTCGTGGCACCGCTGCCGCTCGTGCTGCCTCCCGAGCCGCTGCCGCTGCTCGTCGCGCCGCTGCTGGCTGCGCCCGTATCGTCTCCCGAGCCGTCACCGCCGCACGCGCTCCCGGCGGCAACCAAAAAAGCAACGCTGAGGTGCATGAAATACCGTTGCATCGTGTCCGTTCCCATTTCCTTTGCATGATGGCTCGCCCGCAGCCGGCGGCGAGCTCAGGGGCCACCGCCGTTCAGCGCGTACAGGTCGTCGATGAGCACGTTGTGGCCCACCATCTTGTTGAAGAAGTCGTCGCCGCCCTCCACGTCGAACTTGACGTGAAACGCCGTCCGCTTGTCCGGGGTAATCTCGCGAATCGCGCCGCCGGTGCCGTAGTTTGCCAGGGTGTTGCCATTCGGCAGGCGCATCGCCATGCCCTTGAACATCGGCCACTCCTCGCCCTCTTGATAGTGCCAGAGGTAGTTCAGCGTCTCGTTGTCCCGGTCGAGCTCGAATTCCATGAAGGCGTGTTGTCCGGCTTCGGGCGTTTCGGTGTTGCCGTAGCCTGGCATGTGCGACGACAAGAGCAGCGTGCCTTCGCTCGTGATGTTGGGGAAGTGCTGGAACTCGAACTCCCAGGTGTTCGGCGAAAACGCGTAGCTCCCGGATGCCGCCCCGTACACGCCAAGCAGGTCTCCGCTTTCGCGCTCCACCTCGACGACGGTTGCTTCGTAGGGATACGACATCAGCACCGTGTCGTCACGCTCGTTCCAGTTGACGGTGTTCGTATAGCAGTTGAACGCCCCGCCGAAGTGCTCCGGGCAGCTCCAGATGAAACGGTCGTCGCCGCTTCGGCTTCTTTCTCGCAACTCGAAGTTCGCATCGTAGAGCAAGCCGCCGTCGTTGGTCACGTCGATGCAGTCGCCGAGGCCGGGCAAGGGGACGACTTCCATGTACTCGCGGTCGAGCGTCATCTTGAGCACTTCCGGGGTGACCGACCCGGCGAATTGGTGCTTCTCGATCCAGATGTATTCTCCGTCGCGGGCGATACGCTGGAATGCGGACGTCGCGTTGCTCGCCGGATCGGCATAGTACCAGACGATTCTCCCGCGGCGGTCCATGATGTAGAGCCATGACGTGGTGTGATAGTAGACGTCACGGCTCGCCTCGCCGCCGTCCGAATCCTCCACCGCGCCGAACAGCCACCGGTCGTCGCTCGCGAGCTCCGCGTCGTAGGAAACGACTTCGGGCGTAGGCATGCCGCTCGGCACCGCGCCGGTCGTGCCCACGTAGTTACTCGTCTTGTACTCCGTGCCGTCTTGGCTGCTGACGATGCGCACGGTAACGTCCGTTTCACCGGGCACACCGAGCACGACTTCGCGCTGCGAGCCCGCTTCTCCCGACTTCGGAGGCGACGTCATGACGCTGCCGGCTTCGAACGTGAACTCGAGCCAGGTTTGCTCCGCCGGCATGGTTTGCGTCCAGGTCACCTCGAGGACGGTGCGCGCGAAATCAAGCGCACTCATTTCGACGTCGTCGACGAAAGCGTCACTGATGGTTTCATTGCCGTCGCCACCCCCTTCGCCGAACGCACCGCCGGCTCCACTGGAAGCTCCGCCCGCGCCTTGCTCGCCCGGACCGCTCATGCCCTCTCCACCGGCGCCCGTCGCGCTCCTGCCTTGTCCGCCGGCGCCGCCTGCGCTCGCGCCATCGTCGCCCCCGCCCGCGCCACCGTCGTCCGCACCCGGACCTGCGGCGCCGCCGCTG
>DASWGX010000586.1:0-8336 GCA_036393455.1 Polyangiaceae bacterium | reverse complement strand
GGAGCTGGGTCGACGCCTGGCTGAAGCCCGTGCTCGAAGAAGCCGGCAGCAACGTCACGAGCGCGCCCGTTTACTACGACTACCAGGTCATCGTCGATCACGAGCCGTCGCGCGACGCCAAGCTCAGCATGCGCTTTTACGGTTCGAGCGATCGCCTCGAGCTCATCTTGAACGACCCGGCCGCACAAGACCCGGCGTTCGGCGGCAACCTCGACTTTTCGACCCAGTTCTACCGCGGCCAGGTGCTCTACCAGGACCAGCTATCGCGGGACGTGAAGCTCCAGACCATGCTGTCCGTGGGACGCGACGCGTTCGAATTCAGCCTCGGAACCTTCTTGTTCGACATCGCCGCCTACCCGATCTCGTTTCGCAGCGAGTTCGGCGTGCGGCTGGCTCGCGGCGCCACGCTGAACGCCGGGACCGATCTCGTGGTGGCGCCTTTCGATCTCGTGGCACGCTTGCCGCCTCCGCCGCGGCCCGGCGAGCCCGACCCGGGGCCGTTCGCGGCGCAGCCGCCGCTCGAATCACGGCAGAGCTCGACGGTCTTTCGCCCGGGCTGGTACGCCGACGTCGAGCTCGAACCCGCGCGACGGCTACGCGTGATCCCCGGATTTCGCTTCGACTACGCGCGCGACTCCGGCCATGGGGACTTCAGCCCGCGAGTCACCGCGCGCTACGACGTCATCGCGAACGAACGCCCCGATCGCTTCGAGCGCACGACGCTCAAAGGCGGCGTCGGTTTCTTTCATCAGCCGCCGCAATTCCAGGAGACGGACGAGGTATTCGGCACGCCGGGGCTGCTTTCCAATCGCTCGATCCACTACTCGCTCGGCGTGGAGCGCGAGCTCTCACGCCAGGTGGAGCTCGGCGTCGAGGGGTTCTACAAGGACTTCACGCGGCTCGTGTCGCGAGACGAAAGCGCCGCCGGCGGCTTCGAATACAACAACGACGGCACCGGCAAGGCGCTCGGGCTGGAGACGCTCTTGAAGTACAAGCCGGACGAGCGCTTCTTCGGCTGGCTCGCTTACACGCTCTCGCGCAGCGTGCGGAAGGACGGGGCCGAGGAAGAAGAGCGCTCGTTCGATTTCGATCAGACCCACAATCTGATCGTGCTCGGAAGCTATCGCATCGGCCGGGGCTGGGAGGTCGGCAGCCGCTTCCGCATCGTATCGGGGCCGCTCACGACTCCCGTCGTCGCGCCTCCGGCGCTGCCGGGGCTGTACGCCGCCGACGGCGCGACGTACGTGGGCTTGCGCGGCGAGCCGTTCAGCCGGCGCTTGCCGCTGTTTCACCAGCTCGACATCCGCATCGACAAGCGGTGGCAGTTTCGCAGCTGGAGGCTGTCGGCTTTTCTCGACGTTCAGAACGTCTACAATAACCAGGCCGTCGAGGCCCTCGTGTACAACTACAACTTCAGCCAAGAGCGCTTTCTGACCGGGCTTCCCATCATCCCCAGCCTGGGTGTGCGAGGTGAGTTTTGACACCGCGCTCCCGGGCGCGCGTCGAACGCGCTCGTGCCGGCGCGTGTCTCGGTATTTTCGCGGCGCTGTCATGCCTCGCGTGCGGCGCCGAGTTCGATCCGCCGAGCGAGGTGAATACGCTCCGCGTTCTCGCGGTGCAAAAGGACCAGCCGTACGCGCAGCCGGGAGACAGCGTCGAGCTCTCGCTGCTGTGGCACGACGGAGCGCCGGACGCGGATCGCGACATCTCGCGCGTCTGGGTTTCCGGGTGCTTCAACCCCCTCGGCGACGCCTACTTCGGCTGTTTCGCGACGCTCGCCGAAGGCGACGGGGACGGAGACGGCTCCTTTCCGGAGAGCGTGATCATCGGCAGCGGGGATTCCTTCGCGTTTCAGGTGCCGGACGACATCATCACGAGCCGGCCACCGCCGCTCGATCCGCTCCAGCCTCGTTACGGCCTGGCCATCGTGTTCTTCGCCGCTTGCGCAGGAAGGCTCGAGGTGTTTGCGCCGGAGCAGGCCGGCGCGCTTCCGCTCAGGTGCCTGGACGAAGCCAATCAGCCGCTCGGCCCCGACGACTTCGTCGTCGGCTACACGAACGTCTTCGTCTACGAGAGCTTCGAGAATCAGAACGCGACTGTAACTGGCTTCGAGGTCGCCGGCACCGAGCTAGCGGCCGATGGTTTCTGCATCGGCGCGGACTGTGTCGATACGAATCCCCCGGAGGACGAAGAGCTCGATTGCCCGGACGACCCACGCTGCGTGGCCGCGTGCTCGGCCGACGGCGATCCGGACTGCCCGGAGGTTCCGGTTCGGCCGATCGTTGCGGAAGAAAGCGCGGAGGCCGACAGCGTGGCACGCGAAGCGTACGGGCGCGACCTCACGGAGCAGATGTGGATCAACTACTACGTGAGCCGGGGCTCCGTCTCGAGCCCTGTCCGCCTCCTGAACGACGCCACGACGGGGTGGAACCCGGAATACGAAAGCAACCTCCTGGCGCCGCGAGAACCCGGGCCGCTCTTGATCTGGGCCGTCGTCCACGACAACCGGGGCGGCGTCGAGTGGGCGCGCGCCCGCGTAGAAATCTACTGATCGGAGCTCGCTCTCAGTTGACGCCGGGGGGCGCCGAACCGCGCGCCATCACCACCTTGTTGCCATAGGCAGGTGGGGGCGCGATGAGCGGAGGCGCTTCTTCCTGCCGGAGCTCCGGAGCTTCTGAATGAGACTCCGGAGCGGGGGGCAGCTTGATCGGGGTACTGGGCCTCTGAGAGGCACAGGCGCATAGCACGAGCGCGCAGACTGCGAGGCGGCTGATGCGTGCAAGTAGGGTCACTTACTTTATCTAGCACCATTGCTCGTAAGCGCCAGCCGCCTCTTCGATACTTCAGGCCGATACTTCAGGCCGATACTTCAGGCGCGGTTGCCTTCAGGCGACTGCCTTCAGTCCAGGAACGCCGTCGCCGCGACGAACGGCAACGCTCCGTCCCAGGGGTCGCTCACAATCACGTCGCCGGCACCGTCATCGACGTCGAACGGCACGACGTCGAAACGCGTCGTCTCGTCATCAAGAGTCGTCGAGAGAATGCCGTAGAGCATCGTGCCGCCGTGGCTCAGAGCCATCGGCGCGTCCTCGAGCGCATCACCGAGAGCGTCGTCTTCGGGGTTCCACCGCGCCCAGAACTCGCCCTGCTCGGAAAAGCCGTTGATCAGCGCGAAATCCTCGGAAATCGGGATGATGCGGTTCAGAAAGGGCTGGCCCTCGGGGTCGCGAAGCAGAACCTCCGTGCCGCCTTCCCCGAAGGTGAAGGCCTCCACGCCGGCTCCCGTGCCGTTGAGCTCGCAACCCGAGCTCAGCAAGAAAAGCCGACCACTTTCTGCGTCGAACGCGAGACTCGCAGGCGCCACCAGATCGAGCTCGACGGCGCCGTCGGGCCCGTCTCCCCCGAGATCGACCACCTCGTCCGTTTCCGCGTCGATCGCGACGAGCAGTGCCGGAACATCGGGACACCTGAGGCCGGCGGGGGAAAGGTACGTCGTGCGGTCGTAGCGCCCGAGCGTGACGTACACGCGGCCGCCCTCGGCGTCGTAGAAGGCGGCATCGAGGTCGACCGCGCCGTCGCCATCATCGGAAGCGAGGTAAGCGCCGAAGTCGATGAACTTGCGGATCTCGGCGCTCTCCAGATCGACGACGGCGACGCGGTTCGTGTTGAACAAGAGAACGTACGCCTTTTCTCCCGTGGGCCCGTCCACGGGCTCTGCCGTCAGGTCCAGCGAGCTCTCGATTTCGCCGCGGGCGTCCAAGACGTGCACGACGTCGTTCGTGCGCTCGACGGCAAACGCGCGGCCCGCGCTCGCGGCCGGCACTGTATCTTGATCGTCGAAGCTCGCCGACGACGAGACCTCGCCCGCGTCCAAGTCCACCATGGCGATCTCGGCGCTCGCCACGAAGTCCGTCGCGGCAACGAGCAGCCGCGGCGAGGAGCCCTCGAGCGGCTCGGCAATCACCGTGACCGCGCGCGGGTTCAGAGGCTGCGCCGCGACGTCGGGAGCACCGCCTGCGCCGCCTTGACCCGCGCCTCCTTGACCCGCGCCGGCGCCGCCCGCTTCGCCGCCCTGACCCGCGCCACCTGCTTCGCCGCCGGAGCCGTCTGCCAGGCCGCCGGCCCCGACCGAATCGTCGGACCCGCAAGCAACGCCCGCGCTCAGAACAAAAACGATTGCCGTTATGAACTGCCCTTTGACCATTTTCGACCTTCCTTCACTGCCCGGCAAGCCACCCGCCGCCGGGCCGAAGGCCCCCTCGACAAACGAGGGAGCCGGGTAGGGCTCAGCGGGAAGGCAGGTCGATGGCGGCACTCGTGTGCCGAACCCATCGCTCCGACACCCCGCGGAGCCGCGTTGGGAAACCGCCCCGATGACTCGAGGCGAACCCGTGGGTCGGTCTCCTGGCTCCCGGATCTTCCTCTGCCGAGCCCTTCCCAGGTCCGAAGACCCAGTGGTCTGCTCGACGTCGTAGCCGGTAACAGTGGCGGGGGCCGCGCCGGAATCTCACCGGACTTCCCTTTCGGCCTGAGGCCCTGTTCGGGGCCCGCGGCCGAAACCGCACGGGCTTGCTGGGTATCCCCAGCGCCCGCACCGATAGCACCCCGGACGACCTCGCGTCTAGAGCTCGGCGCGCGCCGTGCTACCTCGGCGAGGCGTCATACGTTGCCACGCTCGGTCAAATCGACGAACCTAGCCACAAGGCGCGCGTGCTGGGACGCCGAAAAACGAATGAGCCAAGCCCAGAAAAACCTCCCACCGCTCGGCCATGGAACGGTCGTCAACGACCGCTACGAGATTCGGCAGAGCCTCGGCAAAGGAGGCATGGGCGAAGTCTTTCTGGCGTACGACCGCAGCACGCAACAACCCGTGGCGCTCAAGGTGGTGCGCGAAGAGTCGCGCATGCCGGGAGACGACGAGGCGTTGCGCCAGGAGCTGCTGCTGGCTCGGTCGGTAAGCCACCCCAACGTGTGCCGCGTGCACGACCTGGCTCCGAGCCCGTGGGGACCGATTCTGGTGATGGAGCACATCGCGGGCCAAACGCTGCACACGCACATCCGGCGTCGCAAGGCACACGGCGGCTACACTTCCGACGAGTTTCGCAAGATTGCGAGTGAAGCGTGCGCCGGCCTGGCGGCCATCCACGCTCAGGGCCTGGTGCACGGCGACCTCAAGCCCGGCAACGTGATGGTGACGAATGATCGCGCGATCGTTCTGGACTTCGGCTTCGCTCAGGAGCGCGCGCGCGTAAGCAAGCGCCGCCCGGGCGCGCCGCCCGACGGTGGAACGCCGAACTACATGGCACCGGAGCGCCTCAAATCGGGCGGCGCCAGTCCCGAGGACGACATCTACGCGCTCGGGCTCACGCTCTGGGAGATGTGGACGTGCCGCGTTCCCGAGCCAGGCTACCGCCCGCGCGCCAAGTCGCTGCGCTCGCAGATCATGTTCGACGTGCCCGCGGGGCTCAGCGTCGACGAGGCAAAGCAAGTCTTCCGGTGCCTGTCGGAAGAAGCGGAGCTGCGTCCCCAGGCGCGGCACATGAGGTTTTTCAACCCCACCGCCCTGACGACCAGCCCCGCTCAAATCCCGCGCGAGCGCCTGCAGGCCGGGGCTCCCCTGGGGCGCTCGGTGACGCAGAGTTTCGTTCCCGGCGCTCAGGCCTTGCTCGTCACCTACTGCACCAACGCGAGCGACGCCGCCGGCCAGCTTTTTTCGCTGAACAAGCCAATTTTGACGATCGGGCGCCGCGGCGGACAGGATCTTCAGATGCCCGAAGCGACCGTCTCGGGCGCCCACGCGGTAGCCCGCTGGCAAGGTGGAAGCTGGGTCATCGAGGATAGCGGCAGCACCAACGGCACCTACGCCGACCACAGCTTCGATCGGAAGAAGCACGTCAATCTTCTGCACGGGGGCGAAGTTCAGCTGGGCGAATGCCGCGTCAAACTCGTCAGTTTCAGCGAGGGGTCGCCGCATCATCAGCGTGCGCGCGCCTACTTGGCGCGGCGCGACGGCCTCACCAGCCTCCTGAAGCGCGAGCATCTGAACCGCGCCCTCACGGAGGAGATGGTGTTTTCCGAGTGGGCGAACGTTCCGCTGTCCGTGGCGCGCTATCACGTGCGCGGGCCGAACCGTCACGTCAGCGACCGTCCGACCATCCTCGAAATGCTCGCTCTGCGGCGCGCCGCTCAGCGCGTCGTCGAGCTTACCGAGATGCTATTGCTCAGCATCATGCCCGCCACGGCTGGACGAACCGGGCCGCTGAAATTCGCCGTCGCCATGGTCGGACCGAGCCTGGACGAGGCGCGAAACGTAGTAGAACAGGTCGTCTCTCAGGTGCAGGGCCTCACTCCCGATTCGCTCGACCTCGCCGCTTCGCTCGCCAAGGCCGAGCCGGGGCAGCCAATCGATTCTCTGCTCGACGAGTGACTGACGAATCACGCGGCTCGCCCGAGCCGCGTGATCATTCGATTTGAGATATGGCCGGATCGCCACGCAGTCCCTTTCCCTCGGCACCCAGCGAGCCAAGTCTGAGGCGGCTCGGTGTAGGCGGCCGCGGCGGGGGCGGCGGCGAGCGCCCGCTGCGCGCTCAGCTGGTCGTCGCGCTCGTCGTCGTGTTGATCCTGATCGCGGTGCCGCTCTACTTATGGCGCCGACCGAGCGTCGGCACGGACAGCGCCGTCGCGGAACCGAGCGCGGCGCGGTCGGCCGCAACGGCTGCGGCCCTGCCCAAGACGAACGACGCGAGCCGTCACGACGATCGTCTCCAGCTGGGAACGGTTCAGCGCGTCAAGTGCAGCGCGTCGCGGGCCACGCGAGGACAGGAAGGGCCGCTCTGCGACGCCCTGCCGTTCTTCGAGAAGGCTCTCGAAAGAGCCATCCACGAGAACATCGACTGCGCGCCTCGCACCGGCAAGCCGGGCAGCATCAACTACGTCCTCGACGTAGACTTCACGGCGCGGAGGATCGGAGTCTTTCCCGGTGCGAGCGGCGACTGGAAAGGCCCTCAGGCGCGACGCTCCGCTCAGTGTGTCGAGCAGTCGCTGTCGCCGGTGGACTGGGATGCCGTCCAGCATCAGTACCGCTTCTATCGAATCGCGATCCTGGCAAGCTACAAGCCGCCCGCGGTGCCGACGCGGCCGATCTTCGAGTGAGCTCCTCGAGCCGGTGAGGGACGCGGGCTCTCAGTCCTCCCGGCCGAGCGGCTGCTGCGGAATTTCCGGCAATTCCAGACGCCCGGACAGCCGCACCCGCTCGAGCAGCGGCCCTAGCCTCTCGCGCCGCTCCTTCGGCGAAAGGCTCTCGCGTAACCGGGCGAGCGCTTCGGCGAAGGGTCCGAGCCCGCTTTCGGAGAGCAGCCGCTCGATCTCTTCGCGCAAGCGACGCGCTAGCGCCGGCACGGCTCCGCCCGTTCCGACCGCGACCTGAACCAGCCCCGCGCTGGCGAGCGCCACGTGAGCAAAGCTCGTGAGCTCGGGTTGGTCGACGGCACAAAACCAGATGCACCGCGCCTCGGCGAAGCCCGCGACACGGCGCGCGAGGTCCCGATCGCGGTCCGTGAGGACAGCGAGCCAAACGCCCTCGAGATCGGCGGCGTCGAAGGCTCGCACTTGCACCGAGAGCCGCTCCGAGGCGACGACATCGGATTCCGGCGTCCTTTTGAGCCATGTCACCACCGCTCCGCGCTCGAGCAGCGACTCGACACGCCGGCTCGCTTCCGTTCCGTCACCGATCACGAGGCAGCGACGGCCAGCCACGCGCAGCGCCACGATGAAGTCCTGCATTGTCGGCTCAGATTACCACCGGGCCACCTCTCGTTTCACCCCGCGTCGCGCGCAGGCGCCGGCTCCCGCACGGCCGGCACGGTGAGCGGGGTCGCGAACTTGAGCTCGCGCTCCGCGTCGCCGATGCGCTGGAGAAACAGCCCGGTAAACGTGCTGAAGAGCGCGTCTCCCGGCGCCGCGGTGCTGGTGCCCGTGGGGCGGCTCACCCACCGTTTGATCTTCTGCAGCACGAGCGAGCTCACCGGGTTGATCTGGACCTTGCCTTGCAGAAACACGGCGATTCCGGAGACCACCTGGCTTTGGTGCGCGACCAGGAGAGCCTTCGCCTCGGCGCACCGCCTCAGCACGCCTTCGATCGTCGTCGTCCAGCGTGTTTGGCTGACCTCGGGGCGGGTCAGCTCGACGCGGTATGCCTCCTCCCACACGTGCCAGGTCACCTTGCAAGTTTGAGCCGTGGTAGCGACCGGGTTGGCATCCAGCGCTCGGTACAGCGCCGCCGTCATCACGATCGTGATCGGGAGGCCGCGGCTCAGCTTGCGACGAATCGACGCGTC
>DASWGX010000585.1:0-2342 GCA_036393455.1 Polyangiaceae bacterium | reverse complement strand
TCGTCGTCGACAACCAGAACCTTCGGTGCCGAAATGCTTGCCGCCGCGGAGCTCTGCGAAAGGGAAGGCACAGAAAAAACAGTATACCCGATTTGTACGATTTCAGCCCCCTCATAATACGGAGTTCTTCGGTCCTGGCATTACGCCGATCCACGCCGCGCCGACCCGCGCGCGTTTCAAGATTGCAGGCTGGGGGTCGCCTAACGGCGACGCCCGCCGTAGGCACCGGCATGGATGCGCTCGGCCGCGGGCAGCATGCCGACGCCCGAGTCACCGAGCAACGCTCCATCCACTTCCACGATGCCGTGAGAGCGGCAGGCCCGAAGTCGGTGGAGCGCGCCGGAGCCGCACAGAGCGTCCCGCATACCCGTGGACGAGACGATGAGCTCGGGATCTTGGTCGAGCAGCTGCTCGGCCCTGAGCTCGGGATGGCCCGCGAATAAACGACTACCGACGTCGACGAGACCCGCGTAGGTCAAGACGTCGTGGTAGCTCGTGCCGCGCCCAGCGCTGACGAGCTTGCCGCCGTACACAGCAACGTACATGGCGTGAAGGCGCCGATCGGGCGGAACCGCGGCTCGCAGGTGCTCGAGCCGCTGGCGAAACGACGTGGCAAAACCCTCGGCTCGTTCGGCGACTCCCAGCACGGCGCCGAGACGCCGGGCGCCGTCTACGAAGGCATCGACGCCGGACTGCGGTCCGAGGTCGAACACGACGAGACCCGCCTCTTCCAGCCGAGCCACCTTCGAGATGGCGCCGGGGCTGCTCAGAACGACGAGATCGGGCTTGAGCGACAGCACCCGCTCCAGATCGTCCACGGCCGCGATCGTCGGCTTGCCCGCGTAGCGATAGGCCTGCCAGGAATGCTCGGCGCCGTACTCCGTGAAGGCAACGATGCGCGTCGGTTCGACGAGCTCGAGCAGGAGAGCGTCGGAAGCAGTGCTGGCGGAAGCGATGCGCGCGTAGCGCGCGATCGGCACGGCCCTGCCCGACGCGTCGCGAACGGCGAGCTGGTTGCCCGGCAAGCGCTCGGTGACGGGCCGCGACAGGGGCTTCGGCTGGAACGTCGCGGAGCCCGTGCCCGTCGCGCGATCGACGAGCACGACCGGCAGCGAAAGGGACAACGCCAGCGCCGCGAGCACGCCCGCCGCGTTCAGCCACTGGATCACGGCGAGCTCCGATCCGTCAACCGAAACGACGGTGCGCCGCCTTCGACGAGCTCGACTCCGTAGACCTTGCGGATCGCCGCGGCGCCGAGCACGGCTCTGGACGGGCCGGCGCCGACTAGACGGCCTTCGTGCATGAGCAGGGCTTGGTCCGAGCTTTGACGGGCGTCGCGCAGGTCGTGGAGCACACTGAGCACGCAGTTTCCGCGCGCGGTCAGCTGCTCGAGCCGCGACAAGAGTTCGAGAGCGTGCGCGACGTCCAGGGAGGCGGTCGGTTCGTCGAGCAAGACCACGGGCGCTTCGGTCGAAAGCGCGCGCGCGAGCAGAACACGACGACGCTCGCCGCCGGAAAGCTCCGTGAAAGGCCGCTCGGCCAGGCTTTCCAAGTCCATCGCGGCGATCGCGGACGCGACCGCGGCCTTGTCGGTGCGCCCGAGACGCGACCAGCCGCTATGGTGGCAGTAGCGTCCCTGAGCCACCACCTGCTCCACGGGTAGCGGCGAATCCAAGAGCGACTGCTGCGGAACGTACGCCACCAGGCGCGCCCGTTCGAGCGGCGACAGGTCGGCGAGGGCAGTGCTCGCCCATCGGACGCGCCCGGTGTGCGGCAAGAGGCCGGCGATGGCTCGCAGCACGCTGGTCTTGCCGGCGCCGTTCGGCCCGAGCAGGGCGGTCATGGTACCGGCGCGCGCCGTGAACGAAACGTCCGTCACCACGGAACGTCCGGAAAGCCGCACCCCTAGCCCCGCGATGGCGAGCTCGTCAGGCACCCGCGTACCGCTTTCGCTGCGATATCAGAAGTGACAGGAACAACGGTGCGCCGATGACTCCGGTGATGACCCCGAGCGGCACTTCGCTCGTAGTCGGCAGGGAGCGGCTCAGCACGTCGCACGCCATGAGAAACAGCCCCCCTCCCAACGCCGCGGCGGGAACCAAGCGCCGGTGGCCGACGCCGACGAAACGTCTGACGGCGTGCGGAGCGATGAGGCCGACGAACCCGACGTTGCCGGCCGAAGCGACGGCCCCTGCCGTCAGCACCGCCGTCCAGATCACGAGCCAGCGCCGTGCAACGGCCACGTCGAGCCCCAGGCTCTGAGCCTCTTCCTCGCCGCTCAGCAAGAGATCGAGCGGACGCGCCCAGAGCGCCGCCGCGAGAGTGCCCGCGGCGGCGAACGG
>DASWGX010000584.1:0-8604 GCA_036393455.1 Polyangiaceae bacterium | reverse complement strand
CCCGCCCCGCCGCCCCAGACGTATCTCGGCGCGGTCGGCACTTGGTGCGGCCCGGCCGACGATCAAACCGTATGGCTCTACGCCGCGGTTGCGCAGCCGACGTGCGATACGAGCGCGGGCCAAATCTATTCGGACAGCATGTCGGCGACGCCGCCACCCGACGGAGTCCTGGTCGAGCTTCCGAGCGCGAGCCTGAGCAGCTTCCCGGCGACGATCACGGCGCCGCTTCGCCATTGCGAGCTCGGCGTCTGTTCGGATCTGCAGGCGACCATTACGCTCGACAGCTATCAACCGGGAGTCGGCGCTCAGGGCGCGTGGACGGCGACGGGCACCGGCGGTGAGACGATGACGGGTCTCATCAGCGCCTCTTGGTGCGCCTGGGACGAGCTCTTGCCCGCCCATCCACAAGGCGAACGGCTGGCGCGAGACATCTCGCTCGCCGAAGTCGCTTTCTATCAGAGCGTGAAAGTTCCGGTCGTGAGCGCCGGGCAAGCGGTGGCCGAGCGCAACGCCGACGTGATAGCCGGCAAGGGCGCGGCGGTGCGCGTCTTCGTCGAGCCGCAGGCGGCCTGGCAGCCGCGAGAAGTCGCGGTGCGCTTGACGCTCTCCGACGGTGTCGAGCCGCAGCTGTTCGAGCTCCAGAAGACGGTCACGGCTGCTTCGTCGGACGAAGACTTGGATTCGACGTTCAATTTCGAAATCCCGGGAGAGGCACTCACCGAACAGACGACTTATCAAGTCGAAATCCGAGAGACCTCCGCGTGCACCGCCCTCGACGGCGCGCCCATGAACGCCCGTTTCCCCGCGGAAGCTTCGATGTCGCTCGGCGTGCGCGCCTCGCACCCCGTCAAGGTTACGCTCGTTCCGGTCGCCTATGACGCTGACGGTTCGGGCCGCTTGCCGGATACCTCGGAGGAGCAAGAAGAAGACTTTCGCTCGGAGATGCTCGCAGTGTACCCGGCGATCGAGCTCGCGCTTTCGGTGCGGGAGCCGATATCGACCGACGAAAGCAGCCTGAGCGCGATGCTCAATCAGATTCGCGCTCTGCGCGAAGACGACGAGGCGGCCGTCGATCAGCACTACTACGGCCTCGTCTCGCCGGCAGAAACGTTCCGCGACTACTGCAACGGTTCCTGCACGACGGGCATCGCCTCGTTCGGCTCTTCGCGCAACGGCGCATCGGCCAGCTCCGGAATGGGCATGGGCTTTCTGGGCTCTTCCGCCGGCACGTTCGTGCACGAGCTCGGCCACATGCACAACCTTCCCCACGCGCCGTGCGGCGGCGCCGGCGATCCGGATCCGGAATTTCCCTACGAAGGCGGCGGCATCGGCGTCTGGGGCTACGACCTCAGGAGCAACCAGTTCCTCGATCCTTCCGAGGAGTACAGCGACTTCATGGGCTATTGCCGCCAGAACTGGATCAGCGACTACAACTATCAGCTCTTGTTCGAGCGCATCGTCGACGTCGCGATGGAGGGTGCTCAAGCCCAGCGCGTGGTCGGCCCGCCGCAGAAGTGGCTGACGCTGTTGCTGGACGCGACGGGTGCTCCGAGCTGGGGCTTGCCGATCAATTTCCGAGGCACTCCGGATGGTGCCGTCGAGACTGCGGAAATCTACGACCGGAACCTCGGGCTCTTGACCACGGTGGACGTGTACCGTGTCGAGGTCTCCGATATCGGCGGCGCGCAGGTTGCGGTGCCGGAGCCCGGGGCGGGTTGGGCCGCGCTGCGCGTTGCGGGCGCACCGCTCTTCTCGTTCGCCGAGAAGCAAGCTGTTCAGCCGTATAGGCGCTAAGCGCGAGGGCAGCCTTTGTGGGGCGCGGGGCGTGCGGCCGCAGCGGCGCTGGACTATGCTTTCGACCACAGGCAAATCGGAGGCTTTTTCATGATGAGGAACGGAGGCAAGAGGGGCTCCCGAGGGGGAAGGCTGTGCGCCGTAGCGCTCGTCGGACTGGTGGCGGCGTGCGGAGGGCCGGACGGTGGCGCCACGACGGCGTCGAGCGGTGCGTCGAGCGGTGTGACGGGCGCGGGCAGCGGAGGTTCGGGCGCTGGAAGCGGCGGCAGCGGCGGAGGGCCCGAGCTTCCCCTTTACCTCGGCGTGGTCGGCAGTTGGTGCGGTCCGGTCGACGACGAAACGATCTGGCTTACCGCGAGCTTGACGCCGACGGCGTGCGACGCGAGCGCGGCTTCACGGGTCTACTCGGAAGAGGCGCCGATGACGCCGCCGGCCGACGGGCTCCTCGCCGAGCTGCCCGTGGCTTCACTCACGAGCTTGCCGGCGACGTTCAACGTCGCGGCCGACTATTGCTCGGGCGGCGTCTGCAACGACGTCTTCGCGGAGATCTCGCTGACGAGCTACGTGGAGGGTGCGGGTGCCGAGGGCGAGTGGTCCGCCGTGGTGCCGAGCGGTGAAACCGTCCAAGGGCGCATCAACACGACTTGGTGCGCCTGGGACGATCTCTTGCCGGCGCACCCCCAGGGCGAGCGCCTGGCGCGGGACATCTCACTCTCGGAAATCGCGGTGTATCAAACCGTCAAGAGCACCATCATGATGAACGGCGCGGCGGTGGACGCGCGCCTAACGGACGTCGTGCCCGGGAAAGATGCTCTGTTCCGCGTATTCGTGGAACCGGGGCCGAGCTTTGCCGCGCGTGAGGTTGCCGTGCGCTTGACGCTGTCGAACGGCGGGGAGCCCGAGACGTTCGAAGAGAGCAAGGTCGTGTCCGCCGCTTCGACCGACGCCTCGCTCGATTCGACGTTCAACTTCGAGGTGCCCGCCGCGAGCATCGGAGCGGAAACGACGTATCAGGTCGAAATCCGTGAGACCGGCGCCTGCAGCGCGCTCGAGGGCGCGCCCATGGGCGCGCGCTTTCCCGAAGCCGCGCCGGCGGAGCTCGCCGCTCGCGAGACCTATCCCGTCAAAGTCGTGATCGTACCGGTGCGCTACGAGACCGACGGGTCCGGCGCTCTGCCCGACACGGGCGAGGAGCAGCTGAACGGGCTGCGCGCGGAGTTCCTGGCCCTGTATCCGGCGACGGAGCTCGAGCTCACGGTACGGGAGCCCATCGGCACCACCGCGGACTATCAGACCTACGAATTTTTGGACGTCGTCATCGAGCAGATCGCGACCCTACAGGCGGCGGACAATCCGCCCCTCGACGTTCACTACTACGGTCTGGTCAGCCCGGTCGCCGACTTCCTCGAGTTCTGCGGCGGCGGCTGTGCCACCGGGATTGGTGCTTGGATCGAGTCCCCGTTCGGTCCCATTGCGAGCTACGGCGTCGGAGTCGGCTACATCGGTTACTCGGCAGGCACCTTCGTTCACGAACTCGGCCACATGCACGGCCGGCAGCACGCGCCGTGCGGAGGCGCCGGCAATCCCGACGAAGAGTATCCCTACGAGGGAGGGCTGATGGGATCGTGGGGCTACGACGCACGCAGCGGCAACCTGCTCGATCCCAGCGAGCATTCCGATTTCATGGGCTACTGCGAAGACCCCTGGGCGAGCGATTACACCTACCAGTCTACGTTCGATTTCATCGTCGGTCTGGCGACCTCGACGACACAGTTCTCGCGTGTCGGGCCGCCGCAGAGCTTTCGAACGCTCCTGCTCGACGCGCGCGGCGCGCCGCGGTGGGGGCTTTCGCGAACGGTGCGCTCGGTGCCGCGCGGAGCGCCGGAGCAAGCGGAAGTGCTCGACGCGGCCCTGCGCGTCCTAAAAGCGATCACCGTCTACCGTATCGACCTCTCTCACGGCGGCGCGCACGTTTTGGTGCCGGAGCCCGAGGCCGGCTGGGCGGCGCTGCGCGTCGCCGGCGCGCCGCCGATCTCGTTCGCCGAAAGATCGGCGGTTCCGCCGTACCGTCGCTGAAGAGCTCAGGGCCGGGCGCTCCGCGCGCGCGGCAGGCGACTCACAGCATTTGGTATTGGAGGATGAAGGCGTTGCCGATGACGGTGGCGCCCTCGTAGAACGACGGATAGAGCTCGTAGACGAACGCGGCGGAGTGGTGCCTCGAGGTTACGAACGACCACCCGAGACGCGCCGTCAAGCCGACGCCAGTCACGCCCTGGACGCGGTCCCCGCCGAAGAACGGGTTGTCGTCGAAAACCGCGAAGCCGAACCCGCCGCCCAGGAAGAGCGCGTCGATGGGCCAGTACTGCAGCGTGACACCGTAGAAGGCGTTGGTGAGTTGAATCGTGTCACTGCCGAACGTCTCGAAAAAAGACGTGCCGCCGAGGCGCGCCATCAGCGCGACCTCGGGCGACAAGAAACCGCCGAGGCTGAGCGAAAGCGGCGCCAGACCTCCACGCGTTTCCGACTCGTCTCCATCGGCACTCACGGTCGTCGCGGCGCCGCCGAGCCCGACCTCGAGTGTGAAGCCCTCGCGTCGCGGTTCCTCCGCGCCGCACGGTGCCGCGAGCAGACAGAGCGTGCACGCTACCGCCGCCGCCGATCCACCCGAGACACGCATCGTGAACGGCACCCTAGGCGGCGAGGCTCGAGATGGCAACCCCGAGCCGTAGCTACCGTTTGCTTCGAACGCCTCAGGCGGCGCCGCCGCGTCGCTTGGATTTCGGCGCAGCGGCCGGCGCCCTTTCCGCGCCGGCTCGGCGTGCTTGCGCGGCTCGGCGTGCGCGCGCTTCGAGCGCGTCGAGCGGCGCCGCGGCGAGGTGCGCATCCGCCGCTTCGACGTCCGCCTCGTCCGCGTTGACGTTGAGTTCTTCGACGTCGATGGGCTCGTCTTCCCGCGGGGAGTCCTCGAACGCCAGCACGTGGTCGAAGAGGTTGTCGGCGTTCTGGAAAGCCTGGAGCAGCGGCTCGACGGCGTCATCGTCGATGGCTTCGATGCCGAGCTTGAGCGCCGTGGAAAGTGTTTCGGAAACTCCGCGGCGGGCGTTGGCGGCGGCCGCCACGATCGGCACTTTGCCGTTCAAGCGCAGCCGCTTGCGCACGCGCGCGGGCGACAGCGCGCCGTCGAGGTCTTGCTTGTTCGCTTGCACCACGAGCGGCAGCGGCGTCGGCCGGCGGCGCATCAGCGCGCGCAACCGGGCGAAGACGCGCAGCGAATCCGGCAGGTTTTGGGGCGTCGAGTCGCACACGAAAACCACGACGTCGGCCATTTCGACGAGAGGCTTGCGCCGGTAGTTGCGCTGCGCCTGGCCCGGCACCGTAATGAGCTGAAACTTCAGTGAAAACCCGAGCTCGCGCGGCCCGGAGATCTCCATCCAGTCGAAGAACATCGTGCGGCCCTTGAGCTCGGCGGGGGTCACCATCTCGGTGCGTTCGCGCTCCGGCACGATCTGGCAGATCTGCTTCAGATTGGTCGTCTTGCCCGCCATCCCCGGCCCGTCGTAGACGACGCGCACGACGTAACAATTCCGGTCCGAGTCGAAGGACGCCATACCCAACCGGTTACTCCGATCCGCGGCGCCTGTGAAGCGGCGCTCGGGTGCTCGGCGGCGCCCCTTGGGAAGGCCGCCCCGTTTCGGCTCGGGCGGCGCGCGTGCCGCGAGGCGTTGGAGGCCCGTTCTTCCACGGCCCCGAAGATCGTTGGCCGTGGTAGCCTCGGCGCCGCGAGGCGGCTGTGGAAGACTCAGGCGACGACATCGACGAATCCCCGCCCGTCTACGTGATCGAAACGATACCGGTGGGCGGCGATCACGATCTCACCCAGCAGGAAATCGACGCGGAAGGGATTCCGGTGCCCGAGCACCTGCGCGTCTTCGGGGAGCTCGGTCGCGGCGGCATGGGGCGGATTCACCCGGCCACGGATCGGAATCTATTGCGGCACGTCGCCTTGAAGCGCCTCGATCGCGGTTTGGCGGAGGAGCCGATGTATCGCGACGGTTTCATCGCCGAAGCGCAGATCACGGGGCAGCTGGAGCACCCCAACATCGTTCCGGTGCACGAGCTCGCGGTGTCGGAGCAGGGCGTCCCGTACTTCACGATGAAGCTCGTCCAGGGGGTGGGGTTCGATCGCTGGCTCGCGAGCTCACGACGCCCTCCCGGTTCGACCGAGCGGCTCCAGGAGGGGCTCGAGATCTTCGTCAAGGTCTGCGATGCCGTTGCGTATGCGCACCATCGCGGCGTGATCCACCGCGACATCAAGCCGGAAAACATCATGGTGGCCGATTTCGGGCAGGTGTACTTGATGGATTGGGGTCTCGCGCGCCTGACCAAGACGCGCCCGGCCTCCGGCGAGTATTCGCAGATGGAGGCGCCCGGCCCGGTTGGAACTCCGGCGTACATGGCGCCCGAACAGGCGCGCGGCAATCCCGCGGAAATGGACGAGCGCAGCGACGTCTTCGGCCTCGGCGCGCTCCTGTACGAAATCGTGAGCGGTGAGGTGCCTTACGGCGCCGACACTCCTCCGCACTCCATCCTCGGCAAGGCTCAAGCCGGCGCCGTCGTTCCCATCGACGAGGCGGCGTTCGGCATGGGGATGTCGCGCCAGATCCGTGACATCGTGAGCAAGGCGGTGGCTCCGCGCCCGGAAGATCGCTATCAGAGCGTGGTCGCGTTGCAGGCGGACGTGCGCGCGTTCTTACGGGGCGGCCTGCACTTGCCGCGCCGCGTGTTCGCTCCCGGGACCGTGATCATCGAGGAGGGCGCCGTCGGAGACGCCGCGTACATGATCGTGAGCGGGCATTGTCAGGCGTCGCGCAGAACGCCGTCCGGGAAAGAAAACCTGACACGGATGGGACCGGGAGAGGTGTTCGGGGAAATGGCGCTGCTTCTCGAGGAGCCGCGCGCTGCCAGCGTGGAAGCCGTCGATCGGGTCGTCGTGCTCGTGCTCGACAAGCAGACGATGAGCGAGGGCTTCGGCGTCGACGGCTGGACCGGGTCGCTCGTGCGCGCGCTGGCGCAGCGCTTCCGCGATCTCGAACAGCGAGTTCGGAGCTCGGGCTTGATGCGCGGCTGAAGCCCGCGTACGCTGGAAAAATTGCTCGCAAGCGTGCTACGACGCGCCGCATGTCGAAGCCGCTAGTCTTGCTCGTCCCCCTAGCACTGGTCCTTTCGACGCTGCCCTCGCGAGCCCAGGAAAAACCTGCCGGCCTGATGCAGCAGCCGGCTGCTACGAGCGGTAGCACCGAGGTCGCGAGCAGCGGTTTCGAGGCGCCCGGCGAACGGACCGAGGAATCCGTGGACGCAACCGAGCTGTCGCTGTCCGCGGGAGCGCTGCTCTCCGCGGGCAACTCCCGATCGGTGGCCTTGACGTCGGCGGGGCGTTTCCGTCTCCGCCGCGGCGCGAAGCAGCTCAGCGCCGCGGCCGGCACGAACTACGGCCAGTCGGCGGCCGATCGGGATGCGCCGCTGGAGAAGACCGTGGAAAACTACCAGGCGCGCGTCCGCTACGATTACTTCGTGACGCGGCACGTTGCGCTGTTCTTGGGCACGTCGGTGCGCCGCGACCGCTTTCAGGGGTTGAACTGGCGCTTCAACGTCGACCCCGGCGTCGCCTACTACTTCGTCGATCATGAGAAGTACCGGTTTTGGACCGAGCTCGGTTACGACTTGCAGCACGACGTGCGCAGCCAGCGGGCCATCAACGACGCCGCCGCGGCAGGCAGCATCGTCGACCGGACCGAAACACGCCATCACGCTCGCGCCTTCCTCGGCTACGAAAACTCGGTGAGCCGCGCGGTCACGCTCAACACCGGGCTCGAGTATCTGCAGGGTCTCGCGCCTTTCAGAGACGACGTCACCGATCGCGTCAACTGGCGGCTCAACTGGGACCTCGGCGTCACCTCCGCGATCACGGACAGCCTGGCCATCGCGACGACGTTGAGCATCAAGTACGACCACAACCCGCTCCCCGAGGTGGCACGCGCCGACGCGGTTTCGGCGCTGAGCCTCGTTTACGAGATGCTCTAGCCGCGAGCAACGCGTTCGAGGCGTGCTATCATCCCGCCATGCCATATGGTTCGGCACGGAGGCACGGCACGGCGCGCTGGACTCGGGCTCTCCCAGTTGCGTTGGTGACGACTCTCGTCGCTTGCGGCGGTGAGGACGGCGAAGGCGAAACGGGAACCAGCTCGACCGGCGACAGCAGTGCGACCGCCGCTGCGTCGACCAGCAGCGGAAGCGGCGGCGCCGCTGCGTCGACCACGAGCGGCGCGACGAGCTCGGGGAGCGGTGGCAGCTCGAGCGGCGCTGGAGGTTCGAACGATTCCGGGAGTGGCGGTGACTCGAGCGCGGCGACCGGCGCCGGGGGCGAGTCGGGCACGACGACGGGAACGGGCGGCGCCGGCACCGGCGGCATGGGCGGCTCCGTCCCGATCTCGGATCTGGGAACGCCCTGCGACGAGGACGGCAGGTGTCCGGCGGGCCTCATGCCGACGGAGTTCTGCGGCATTGCCGGCTGCGATGTGACGCAGTTTTGCAGCTGCGAAATCCCCTGCGACGAAGACGGAGCAGACACCTGCCCTGGTGGTACGGAGTGCGTCACCATCTCCGACGGTCCCGGGCCGGTGTGCGCGCGCAAGGCTTGCAGCGAGGCCGGCGACTGCGAGGACAGTATTTGCTGCGGCCAGTGCGGCTCCCAGAGCTGCGGCGGCGAGTGCACCAACGGGCCGTCGTGCGAAAGCGGGATGCAGCTCTAGC
>DASWGX010000583.1:0-8259 GCA_036393455.1 Polyangiaceae bacterium | reverse complement strand
AACCAACGCAAGTCGCGCGCCCGTGCTAGCCGCGCCAACGTGACGTGGGCACGGAAAATACGCTCGTCGCCGGCGAAACCGAGAGCCTTCAGGCCTTCGTCGAGCTCCCGCGCCGCACGCGCGAGCCCCGGCGTCGAAGCGTCGAGGCCGAGCGCGATGACGCGCGCTCTGGCCGGCCGCGGAAGACACGCCCAACCGGCGACGCACACGCGCTCGGAGCAGAGCTCCGCAGCGACACAGCCGATCACCCCGGCGACTGACTCGAGCCGATCGCTCGGTGTCGCGCCGAGGAATTTCAACGTGACGTGCAACGAGTCCGGCGAGATCCGGCGCGGGCGAATGCCGCGCGCGCGAGCCCGGTTTTCGCACGCGTCGCCGGGCGAGCGGAAGCCTTCGAGCGTCGCCGCGGGCAGCGGCAGCGCCACGAAAGTGCGCGGGCCCTGGCTCACGCCGGCGGCTCGCCGAGCAGATGCTCTCGCAAGAGAGCGAGTGCAGCGTAAGCCGCGCGCCGGCGGACTTGAATGCGAGTGCCCGAGAAGATTCGTTGCCGCGCCGTCGTCATTTCGCCGGCGAGGGCGTAGTGAACGAGCCCCACGGGCTTGTCGTCGCTTCCGCCGCCCGGTCCCGCGATACCCGTGACGGCGAGCGCGTAATCGGCACGAAGTACGCGCCTCGCGCCTTCGGCCATGCTCCGCGCGACCTCTTCGCTCACCGCGCCGTACCGCTCGAGCAACGCCGGGGGTACTTGCAGCACGGCCTGCTTCGCCTCGTTCGCGTACGTCACGAGCGACCCCAGAAAGAACCGGCTCGAGCCGGGAGCGCGCGTCAGAAGCTCCGCCAAAAGCCCGCCGGTGCACGATTCGGCGAGCCCCAGGGTGACGCCGCGTTCGACGAGTAACCGTCCGAGTGCCTCGGGGTATCCAACGTCTCCTTCCGCAAACACCGCGGAGCCGAGAGCTTCGCGAGCGGCGTCAGCGGCTTTTCGCGCGGCTCGTTCCGCGGAGGCTCCGTCGTCGCGACGCGCGAACACCTTGACGTCGACCTCCGGAAAACGGGCACGGTAGCCGAGCGTGACGCGAAACCTCGTCTCGATGCCCGCGAGCAAGTCGTTCACGCCGGACTCCGGCAGGCCGAAGGTGCGAAGCACGACCTGCGCGGCGGGGTCGTGCGGCAGGCCGGCGAGCGCCGGCACGACGTGGTTCGAGAACATCGCTTCCATCTCCGTCGGAACGCCCGGAAGGAAGAAAGCGCGGGCGCGGCCGACTTCGACGGCGAAGCCGGGCGCGGTGCCGCGCTCGTTCGGCAAGACCCGTGCGCCGCGCGGAAAGTCCGCCTGCTTGTCGTTGGAAGCGGTCGGCGAACGACCTGCGCGCACGATGCGCTCGCGGATCCGCGCGAGCGACGGCGCGTCGCGTTCCAGCGGAACCTCGAGGAAACGCGCCACGCATTCCGCGGTGATGTCGTCGGTCGTGGGCCCGAGCCCGCCGGTGCACACGAAGAGGTCGTGCTCTGCGCCGAGCGCCGCGAGCGCCGCTTGGATGCGTTCGTGGTCGTCGTCCACGCAGAGCTTGCGCGTCACTCGAAAACCGACGGCGGAGAGCTCGGCGGCGAGCCAGGCCGCGTTGGTGTCGACGATTTCGCCGCGCATGAGCTCGGTTCCAATCGTCAAGACGGCGGCGGACATCGCGACGTTCGAGCGTAGCACTCGCGCCGCGCTATTGAACGCGATCGTAGGCGCAGCGAAAGCCGATGTGCGGTGCGCTCCAACTACTCCACCTGGCGGACGGCGCGGCCCCTCGATGTTCGACGGCGCTGGTGTCGAGCTCGGCGGCGAGCTTCGACCGGAAGGAACCACCTCGGGCTACGACGCCGCCATCGGGCTCCCGCGTCCATTCGGCGACGTTGCCCGAAAGATCGAGCACGCCGTCGGGCGTTCCACCGTCGGGCCGCGCGCCCGCGAGCGTCGGACCGCCGTGTTCGGCACACGGCCCATTCAACATGCCGAAGGCGGAGCGGCGGCAAACGAGCCCGGTGTTGCCCCACGGGAACCGGCGCCCTTCTCGTCCGGCTGCCGCGAGCAACCACTCGGTGCCGGTGGGCAACCGTCCCTGGGCGAAGCGGCAGTAAGCTTCGGCCTGTTCGGGTGTCACGTCGGCCGCGGGCAGACCCGGTTCGTGACGGTTCCCCTGGGGAACGCAGCGGCGCTTTTCCACGCACTCGTCGTAGCGCGCCCAGGTGACCTCGGTGCCGTCGATGACGAAGGGGCCGGCCGGCGACGGCGACGGCGCCGGCGGCGCGAGGCGCGACGGCGACCAACTCGGTGGGCTTTCACCCGGCGTACCGCCACCGAAGGACGCGAGCGGGTTCACCGAGACGCAACCCGGGTTCGATCCCGTGACCAGACGCATCTCGGGCGGACAGGCGAAGGGCATGCCCGTGCAGCGACCATCCTTCAGGGTTTGACCCTGGCCGCAGCAGTGTGCGCCGAGGGTTACGAGCCCCGGTCCGCAGAAGGAGGGCGCGTGCCGCGCGCGTTCGGCGAGCCCGACCAGCGCGAGCGCCAGCACGGCGGCGATTGCCGACGCGACGGTGATCCCATAGCGAGCGAACGTAACAGCCACGAAGGTCCGAAGCCCTCTTCGGCAGTCTAGTCGACGCGACGCGACGCGGAAGGCCCGCCGGGCTCCGTTCGCACGGAGAACACGAGCTTTTCGAGCCCGCTGACGGCGACGCTCACCCGATCGCCGGGCGCGAGCGCGCTCACCCCGGCGGGTGTTCCCGTCAAGATCACGTCGCCGGCCTCGAGCGTGGCGAAACTGCTGACGGCGGCGATCACGCTCGGCACGTCGAACAGCATCTCACGCGTATTGCCCGCTTGGCGGCGCTCGTCGCCGACGTAGAGCTCGATCGGCAAGCTCGCCGGATCGACGCCGGTCGTGACGCACGGGCCGAGCGGGCAAAAGCCGTCGAAGCCCTTGGCGCGCGCCCACTGGCCGTCGAGTCTCTGCAGATCGCGCGCGGTGACGTCGCAGGCGACGCTGTAGCCGAAGACGTATTCGAGCGCGCGCTCTGCCGCGATGCGACGGCCGCGGCGGCCGATCACGACCACAAGCTCCGCCTCGTGATCGACGCGCTGGCTCTCCGGCGGCAAATCGAGCATGCCGCCGTGCGCGAGCAGGCTGCTCGGCGGCTTGAAGAACAAGAGCGGCCGCTCGGGAACGGGGTTATTGAGCTCCGCGGCGTGCTCCCGGTAGTTGCGGCCGACACCGATGATCTTGCTCGGCTCGACCGGCACGTCGAAGCGCGTCTGGGCGAGCATGACGTGCTGTCCGATTTCCTCCACGCCGAGCCACGGCGCACGAGCCAGCAAGCAAGCGGTGTCGAAGGCGTTGCCGCGTCGAGCCTCGAGCCGCGCGTAGTGCATGGTTTCATCGGCGAGCCGAACGCGGGCATAGTGGGTCATGGCTCGAGCTTCTCTCCCTTCAGCAAGCGTTCGAGCGTCGCCTCGTCGATGACGCGCACGCCGCGCTTGCGCGCGGTGTCGAGCTTGCTCTTGCCCACCTTCTCGCCGGCGACGAGGTAGGTCGTGCCCTGCTTGACCTTGTCGTGAACCTCGCCGGCGGCGTCGCGGATGGCCTGATGCACGTCCTCGCGCCGGCGCGAGAGCACACCGGTAACGCAGAAATAGAGACCTTGGAGCGGCCCTTCCGCCGCGGCCTCGACGCGCGGCTGCGGCGCGCTGACGCCGCGGTCGCGCAGCCCTTCGAGCAGTTTTCGGTTCTCCGGGTCGCGAACGTAGGCGAGCACGCTTTCGACCATCTTGGGCCCGAAACCCGAGACGCCTTCCAGCCGCTCGCGGAGCTCGGCTTCCGAGTAACCGAGCAGCGCCTCGAGCGACCCGGCGACTTCGGCGAGCTGCCGCGCCGCGACCTGGCCGATGTGCTCGATGCCGAGACCGGTGATCAGCCGTTCGAAAATGCGCGATTTGGAAGCGGCGATCGATGCAACGACGTTCGCCGCGCTCTTCTTTCCCATGCGCTCCAGCGCGGCCAGGCGCTCCGCGTCGAGATCGTAGAGGTCAGCGACGTCGCGTACGACCTCCCCGTCGACGAGCTGCTCGATCAGGGACTCGCCCAGACGATCGATATCCATCGCGAAGCGGCGCGAGAAGTGAAAGACGCTGCCCTTGACGCGATCGGGGCAGCGCAGGTTCGGGCAGCGCAGCGCGACTTCGCCTTCGGCGCGTTCCGCGCGTGTCCCGCAGGTGGGGCAGCGCTCGGGCATCACGACGGCGCGCTCGGTGCCGCTGCGCGCGGCCTTGTCCACCGCGACGACCTGGGGAATGATTTCCCCCGCCTTTTCGAGCGCGACGCGATCGCCGATGCGCACGTCGAGCCCCTGCACGATGGACGGGTTGTGCAACGACGCGCGCGATACCGTCGTTCCGGCGAGCTGCACCGGTTCGAGCACCGCCACCGGCGTCAGCGCGCCGGTGCGTCCGACCTGAATCACGACGTCGGAGAGACGCGTCCAGGCGCGCTCGGCGGAGAACTTGTAGGCGATGGCCCAACGCGGAAACTTCGCGGTCCAGCCGAGGATCGCCTGTTGCGAGAAAGCGTCGACCTTGACGACGGCGCCGTCTATTTCGAAGGGATAGTCGCGCCGCTCGGCTTCGATGCGGGCAATGGCGGCGCCGATTTCCGCGGCGGTACGGCACACGCTCTCCTTTCGGTGCGTCGGAAGACCGAGCTCGACCAGGCGTGCGAGAGCAGCGGAATGGGTCGGCGCGAGCTCGGGGCCTTCGACCACCTGCCAAACGACCGCTCGCAAGCGGCGCTTGGCAACCACGCGCGGGTCGAGCATGCGCAGGCTCCCGCTCGCGGCATTGCGCGGATTGGCGAAGAGCGGCTCTCCCGCGGCGGCGCGTTCTTCGTTGATGCGTTCGAGATCGCGCCGGTAGATGACGACCTCCGCGAGCAGGGTCAGAGGGCCGGCGTAGTCGATGGTGACGGGCAGCGAACGGATCGTCCGGAGGTTCACCGTGATTTCTTCGCCGAAGCGCCCGTCGCCGCGCGTCGAACCCCGAACGAGTCGCCCCTCGCGGTAGAGCACCTCGATGCTGCCGCCGTCGAGCTTGGGCTCGACGGCGAACGCGACGTCGGCACCGTCCGGAAGACCACCGCGAACGCGCTCGAGGAAGTTTCCGAGCTCCTCGGCGCTGTACGTATTGTCGAGCGACGTCATCGGCACCACGTGCTCGACCGTGACGAGCTCCGAGCGGGGCGCGTGCCCGACGCGCCGGGTCGGAGAATCCGGCGTGACGAGCTCGGGGTGGGCGCTTTCCAGGTCCGCCAGGCGCCGGAACAGCTCGTCGTACTCGCGGTCGCCAATCGCTGGATCGTCGAGCACGTAATAGCGGTAGTCGTGGGCGCGAATCTCGCCCACGAGGCGCGCGTGTTCTTCGCGTGGATCGGAAGCCATGTGAAAACGGGGCCTGTTCCGTCGATGCCGCGCCGCCCGCGGGCCGTCAAGGATGCCGCCGTTGAAGGCCGAAGCTCGCCCGGCGCCCGCCGTCGTTTTTGTGGCCCGGCGCCGGCCGATCGCTAGTATCCGGGCGCCATGGGCCAGAAGCGCATGTCCCTCGTCGCCGGCGTGGTGCGCACGGTTCGCCCGCATCAATGGGTGAAAAACGTGTTCGTGCTGGCGCCGGTGGTGTTCGCCAAAGAGGCGTTCGACCCCGCGGTGTTGATCCGCGCGGCGGGGGCGTTCAGCGTGTTCTGCCTTCTGACGGGCGCCGTCTACACCATCAACGACCTCGCCGACGTCGAAGCCGACCGCACCCACCCGGTCAAGCGGCACCGTCCCATCGCGTGCGGCGCGGTACCGCTCGGCATCGCGCGGGCGATGGCAGCGGCGCTGATCGCGGTCGCGCTGGGCTTCGCCACGTTGATCTCGTTCGGGTTTGCCGGCGTCGTGGCCGGCTACTTCCTGCTCAATCTGGCCTATTCGTTTCGCTTGAAGCACCTCGCGTACGTGGACGTCGTCTGCATCGCGACGGGTTTCGTGCTGCGCGTCTGGGGCGGCGGCGTCGCCACCGAGATCCAGGTTTCGAAGTACCTTCTGCTCTGCACGGCGTTGCTCGCTCTGTTTCTCGGCTTCGGCAAGCGCCGGCACGAGCTCAGCGCCGACGGCTCGCGCGCCGGCCGCCAGCGCGCGGCGCTCGAGTCGTACGGACGGCGCGGCCTCGACACGGCCATGGCCGTCACCGCCGTGACGACGCTCGTGACCTACGTCGTGTACACGCTCGATCCGCGCACGCGGGCGTTCTTCAAGAGCGACTGGCTCTGGGCGAGCGCTCTTTTCGTGCTGCTCGGCGAGCTCCGGTTCTTGTTCTTGGTGCGAAACCGCCCCAAAGCGGAAAGCCCCACCCAAGAGATGCTCAAGGACGGACCCTTCGTCGCCATCGTGGCCGGCTGGATCATGCTGGTGCTCTGGGTCGTGTACAATCTGCACCCCGCGTGACTCTGCATCCTGGTTGACCGAATGACGGACAGCCAACCCTCCGAGCCTTCGACGGCGCTGCGCGACGGCAGCGGACCCTGGGCGGATCTCGGGCTCACCTTGCCCGTGTTCGTCGGCTACCACCTCGGCGTCGTGAGCTTGCCGGTCCGCAACGCGGCCGATCCGGTGACACGCGAGCTCGTGGCGCTCGCCCAGAACGACCTCACGAGCTATGCCGCCCTCACGCTCGCGATCGGCGCCGTGTACGTCGGGATCCTCGTCGTGCTCGGCCGCGGACACGCGCTCCGCCTGGGCCGTTTCGTCATGATCGCGCTCGAGAGCGTCGTTTACGCCGTCGCGATGCGCCTGGTCGCCGGTTACGTGGTCGGAGAGCTGTTCCTCGGTCGTGTCCCGGGCTCGGCTTTCGGCGGCCTCGTGCTCTCGCTCGGCGCGGGCTTCTACGAAGAAGTGGCCTTCCGCGTCGTGCTCTACGGGCTCGGCGCACGGCTGCTCGTGCTCATGTTTCCGTTGCCATTTCCGCTCGCGCCGGCCTTAATCAAGCTCGGCTGGGCCGTCGTCGCCGCCGCCGTGTTCAGCGGCTGGCATTACGTCGGCGCGCTCGGCGACCCCTTCGACGCGAAGAGCTTCGTGTTTCGCTGGGTGTGCGGGCTCGTGTTCACCGTCATCTACGTCTTTCGCGGCTTCGCGCCGGTGGTGTGGACGCACGCGATCTACGACATCTGGGTGCTGGTGCTCTGACGGCACGCTCGAAGGGTGCGCGGCGACCCGTCGAACCGACCTGCCCGGTTTCATGCGGCCGGCTCCGCCGCTACGCGCGCCGGAACAGCACGAAGTGCTCGCGATTGCCTTTCGGTCCCGGAAGCGCAGAGGGGCACTCGCCCAGCACTTCGAAACCCGCCTTCTGGATGGCTTCGAGCACTTGGTCGATGGCGGCGCGGCGCTGCTCCGGGTCGCGGATCACGCCGCGGGCGCGGCGCGCGGCGTCGCGGCCCACTTCGAACTGCGGCTTGATCAAGGCCAGGCAGCGCCCGGCATCGGAAACGATGGCGTGAATCGCCGGCAAGAGTTTGACCAAACTAATGAAGGACGCATCCACGGTGACGAGCTCCGGCACGAGCCCGAACGCGTCGCGCGAAAGGTGCCGCGCGTTGACGCCCTCCATCACGGTCACGCGCGCGTCGCGGCGCAGCTTGTCGGCAAGCTGCGCCCGGCCGACGTCCACCGCGTAGACGTGCCGTGCTCCACGCTGGAGCAAGCAATCGGTGAAGCCGCCCGTGGACGCACCGAGGTCGACGGCGAGCGCGCCCTGTACGTCGACGGTGAGCGCGTCGAGAGCCGCGTCGAGCTTTTCACCGCCGCGAGAGACGAACCGCGCGGCCCGGCGCACCGAAAGCGACGCGTCGGTCGCCAGCAGAACGCCGGGCTTTTCGATGCGGCGATCGACCGTGTGCACCGCGCCGGCCAGGATGAAGCTCTGGGCTTGCGCACGGCTCTCGGCCAGGCCGCGGTCGACGAGCAGTTGATCGGCTCGGCGTTTGTCGGCCATCGGCGTCGAAGAATAGTCAGGGGGCCAAAGTCGGCAATTGCCGGAGGTGCGAGCGCACTCTTGATCCATGAAATCGGGCGGGAGCGAGCGGGGCCGCCGGAACGGTGTCGGTTGCGGGAGCGGGAGCGGTGTCGGGAAGGGCTAACGGCAAGGCGGGAGCGGAGCCGCGCTGGCGCGCGGTTCGGGTCCGG
>DASWGX010000582.1:0-1699 GCA_036393455.1 Polyangiaceae bacterium | reverse complement strand
CGTCACCTCGTCGGGGCACGGGAACACGGGAACGCCGATTTCGCAGGCTTCGTCGGTACAGACGAGATTGCCGTCATTGCAATCGCAAATGCCGCAGCCCAGCGGATCGGGAATGCCGCTCGTGCCCGAGGGAAATTCCTGAAACAGCGCGCGGCAGCTCGCGCCCGGTGCTCCGCCCCCGCCCGTCGCGTCGCCCCCGTCCGCACCGGCTCCGTTCGCGCCGCTGCTTCCGTCCGCGCCGGCTCCGTTCGCGCCGCCGCTTCCGTTCGCGCCGCCGGTGCCGGACATCGCGGTGCCGCTCGCGCCGCGGCAATAGCCGTCATCGCAGCGGAACGTGGAGCCGAGACCTCTGCAATCCGCAGCTTCGTCGCACGCGACGTCACAGACGGCCACGTTGCCGGGCTCGATGCTCTCGTTCGTGCAGACGGCGCGTTCGTGCAGGTCGTCGCAATCGGGTTCCTCCACCAGGCAGCTTCGCGTGCACACGCCGGAGATGCAGGAGAGTCCGGACCTGCAATCCGAATCGCAGTACCCCAGAAAGTGGGACTCGCCCCCGGCGTTGCCGCCGTGCACCATGCCGCAACTCCAGACCAACCCCAGGCAGGCGCACAACGCGCAGGCCCCGCGCAACAAGCTCCTAGCTGCCATCATTCGACTCTCCATGATTGGACTCGCCATTTTTGGGCTCGAGCTCCCGCTCGAGCAAGCACTGCCCCGCGTAGAAAACCACCTGCTCGTACTCACGCTCGAGACCCGCCGCCGCATTGTGGGCTTCCACCCGCTTTCGGAGCTCTCCGCAGCGCCGGCGCACGGAGGCCAGCTGCTCTTTCACTTCCGCTTCCAACGGATGGCCCGGCCAAATGTCGAAGCTGTAGGTGCTACCCCCGACGACGTCTTGGTCGGAGGCGCCCTGCGCGGCGTGCCGCAAGCGACGGCACACCGTCTGGACGACGGCCTGGAAGTGATCGAATACCGCGGCTTCCCAACCGCTGTCCGAACCGAGCGGCAGCACGAAGTCGCGCGCCGTAAGCTTGCCGTCCGTGCTGCGCTGGACGCGATCGGCCGCGCGCAGCTCGTCCACCAGCGCGGTCAAGTCCGCCTCGTCGCGCCGCGCCAGCTGGGCGAGTTCCGCGAGCTCGAGCGGTCCGTGTCGGTAGATCAGAACCCAGATCAATTCCTCGGTGCCTGCGTCGCCCGTCAGCTGCGACAACTGCCCGAGCTCCTCGTCGCCGGCGGCGCGGTAGATCGCGTGGCGTCCGCTGCCCGAACAGAACACGAGCCCGCTCTCGGTCAGATCGCGCAGCACGGCGGACACTTCGATCTCGCCGTCGAGGCCGAAACGCTCCAGGATGCGCGAGCGGCTCGCCAACCGTTCGTGTTTGATGAAGTCGAGAGTGGCTTGCCACAGGGTCCGCCCTTGCTGGCTCCGTGATTCGCCGAGGCGGCGCACCTTGCGAACGTAGGCGCGGAGCGCCATGCCGAACATGTCGGCGCTCACCTTGCGGCTCACGCCTTGAGCTTCGAGTTCGTTGGCAACGTCGAGGAAGACCTGGTTTGCGAGGTGGGCGAGCGGCGCGCGGATACCGCCCGACGTCGCAAGCTGCGCGATGAGCACCGTCACCTGCCGCACGATCGAGTCAATCAGGACCTGCGCATTCATGGTCGAGCCCTTTCGGCTTGGAGACTCTGCCTCGACGCG
>DASWGX010000581.1:0-2054 GCA_036393455.1 Polyangiaceae bacterium | reverse complement strand
CTCGCGAAGAAGGGGATCACCCATGCCAAAATCGGCGGATTCGACATCGACGGCGTCTTGCGCGGCAAGTACGTCTCCCTCGACAAGCTGCGATCGGCACTGCGCAAGGGCTTCGGCTTCTGTGACGTCATCTTCGGATGGGACGTGCAGGATGCGCTGTACGACCGAGCCGAGCTCACGGGTTGGCACACGGGCTACCCTGACGTGCACGCGGTGCTCGACCCGAGCACGCTCAGGGACATTCCCTGGGAACCCGGTGTCGCCGCCGTGCTTGCGGACTTCCGCGACGCTTCGGGCGCGCCGCATCCGGCGTGTCCCCGCTCGTTGCTCAAGCGAGTGCTTGCGCGCGCCGAGCGCCTGGGCTTTTCCGCCAAGGTAGCGGTGGAGTTCGAGTTTTTCCTGTTCCAGGAGACTCGCGACACGCTCGCGCGGAAAAACTTTCAGCGGCTGCGCCCGCTCGACCCGGGCATGTTCGGCTACAGCTGGCTTCGCGAGGGGCAAGATCGAGAGCTGATGCGCGACCTCTTGACGAGCCTCGCGGCCTTCGACATCGAGATCGAAGGCTTGCACTCCGAGACGGGTCCTGGCGTCTACGAGGCGGCGATTGCCGTGGACGGGGCGCTCGAGGCCGCGGACAAGGCGGCGCTGTTCAAGACGGCGGTCAAGCAGATTGCCCACTATCGCGGGCTCACCGCGACGTTCATGGCCAAATGGAACGCCGAGCTGCCTGGTTCGAGCGGACACATCCACCAGAGCCTGTGGCGAGGCGACGAGAGCGCGTTCTACGACCCCAAGGCTCGGGACGGGATGTCGGCCGTGATGCGCAGTTTCGTCGCTGGACAGCAGGCATTGATGCAGGAGCTCACGGTGCTCGTCTCGCCCACAATCAACAGCTACAAGCGCTACGTTCCGGGCGTCTGGGCGCCGCTGGTCGCGTCTTGGGGTTTCGAGAATCGCACCTGCGCGCTGCGCGTCATCACGCGCGGAGGGCCCGGCGCGATCCGGGTCGAGCACCGGCAGCCCGCCGCCGACGTGAACCCTTACCTCGGCATCGCGGCTTCCCTCGGCGCGGGGCTCTGGGGCGTCGAGCAAGAGCTTCCGCTCGGCCCGGCCACGGAAGGCGACGCGGGCGCCGAAGGCCCGGGCAGTCTGCCGCGCACGCTCCGCGAAGCCAGCGCGGCCCTGGAGAAGAGCCGCGTCGCGCGCGAGCTTCTCGGCGATGCTTTCGTCGACCACTACCTGATGACGCGCGAGTGGGAGACGCGCCGCTACGACACCGCCGTCACCGATTGGGAGCTCCGGCGTTACTTCGAGCTGATTTGAGGAGCGCACCATGCCGGTAGTTTGGAGCTTTCCGACTCGCGTCGTGTTCGGCGCCGGTTCCGCCGCGGGCGTCGCGGACGAGGCACGCCGCGCCGGCATCTCGCGGCCGCTCGTCGTCACCGATCGCGGTATCGTCGCGGCGGGCTTGCTCGAGCCCATCGCGCGTTCGCTTCGCGGCGCCGGTCTCGAACACGCCGTGTTCGACGGTGTCGACGGCAATCCGACTGAAGCCAACATCGAAGCCGGCGCTCGGGCGTTCGCCGAACACCGCGCCGACGGCGTCGTGAGCGTCGGCGGCGGCTCGCCGCTCGACGCCGCGAAGCTCATCGCGCTGCGCTACAAGGTCTCGCTTCCGTTCGAGGAGCTCGACGACGCCATCGGCGGCGATCGACACATTCCGCCCGATGTCCCGGCGTCGATTGCCGTGCCGACCACCGCCGGCACCGGCAGCGAGGTGGGCCGCTCCGGCGTGGTCACGGTGCGCAGCACCGGCCGTAAGGTCGTGATTTTCTCGCCGTACCTCTTGGCGCGCGCCGCCGTGCTCGATCCCGAGCTCACGCGGAGCATGCCACCCGGTGTCACCGCGGCCACCGGTTTCGACGCACTCACCCACTGCGTCGAAGCGTACTTGTCGCTCGGCGATCACCCCATGGCCGACTCCATCGCCCTCGGCGGCATCGATCTCGTTGCCAAACACCTCGAGCGCACCGTGGCGAACGGAACGGATCTCG
>DASWGX010000580.1:0-9336 GCA_036393455.1 Polyangiaceae bacterium | reverse complement strand
GCCTGCGCGCGCGCGACATCAACGACGTGGTCATGACCGCCGTCGGCGGAGCCACCATCTCGGAAACCGTCGAAGGCCGTGAGCGCTACCCGGTCAGCGTGCGCTACGCGCGGGAGTTCCGCGAAGACCCGGACCAGCTCGGGCAGATCCTGGTGCGAACGCGAACCGGCGCGCAGATCCCCATCAGTCAGGTGGCCGACATTCGCTTCGTGACGGGTCCGCCCATGATTCGCAGCGAGGACGGCAAGCTGGTCGGCTTCGTCTTCGTCGACACCGACAGGCCCATCGCCGACTACGTGGCGGAGGCAAAGCAGGTGATCGCGTCGGAGGTAGAGCTGCCGCCGGGCGTTCGTCTGGGATGGGCCGGCCAGTTCCGGTACTTCGAACGCGCCAAGGCCAAGTTGAAGCTCGTGGTCCCGATCACGCTGCTTCTGGTGATGCTGCTCCTTTACTTCAACACCCGATCCATCATGGAGACGGCGATCGTGATGCTCGCCGTGCCGTTCTCACTCATCGGGGCGGTCTGGCTGCTCTACCTGCTCGACTACAACATGAGCGTCGCGGTGTGGGTGGGGCTCATCGCTCTGGCCGGCCTCGACGCCGAGACCGGCGTCGTGATGCTGCTTTACCTGAGCCTTGCGCACGGCCGCTGGTCGAAGGAAGGACGCATCCGAAGCTCGGGGGATCTGCGCGAAGCCATCGTCGAGGGCGCGGCCAAGCGCGTGCGCCCGAAGCTCATGACCGTCATGACGACGATGATCGGCCTCTTGCCGGTCTTGTGGAGTGACGGTACCGGAGCGGACGTCATGAAGCGCATCGCCGCTCCGATGGTGGGCGGCCTCGTCACTTCCTTTTTGCTCGAGCTCAGCGTGTACCCGGCGATCTTCGCGCTCTGGAAGGGCCGCGGCCTGCCGAAAAGCGGCGTGGCCACGACGCCCTGACGGACGCCGCGGCCACGCGTTCGTTCGACGTTGCCTCGATTCAAACCGCTCGCGACGAACGGCGCCTGCGGAACGCCGCGGCCAACGCGAGCGCCAAGCTGGCGAAGATTCCGGAGTTTTGGGACCTCGTCCCAGCAAGACGGCAACTGCAACCGGCGTCGTCCGCCGCGCCGTCGTCGCTAGCACCGCCCGTACCGCCGCCGAGGCCCGCGCTGCCGGCCTCCGAACCACCGCTGGTCGGGTTGGTCGAGCCACCGCTTCCGGGCGAGCCGCCCGTACCGCTCGTCGTCGTACCGCTCGTGGTCGCGCCGTTGCTTCCGGATGCGCCGCTCGTGTTCGAGCCGCCCACGCCCGTCGAACCGTCGTCGCCCGCCGCGCCGCCTTCCGAGCCGTCCGCACCGGCCGCGCCGCCCGCGCCGCCCGCGCCGCCCGCGCCGCCCGCGCCCGCTGGCGTTTCGACGACGCAGAGCGCCGAGCAGCCGTCACCGTCGGCCGTGCCGCCGTCATCACATTGCTCGGCCGCAGCGTCGTTGGTGTAGCCATCGCCGCACTCCGCGACCGTGCAGTCCGAGTCGCACGCCGCCGAATCCGCACCGTCGTCGCACGTTTCGCCGGCGGCGGGGTTGGTGTGACCGTCGCCGCACTCCGGCAGCGTGCAGTCGAGGTCGCACGTCACCGATTCGACGCCTTCGTCGCAATCCTCGCCCGCGGCGGGGTTGACGTGGAGGTCGCCGCACGCGGCAAAGGTGCAATCCGCGTTGCACGCGAGCGAATTGCCGGAGTCGTCGCATTCCTCCTCGAATTCGACGGCTCCGTTTCCGCATTCTATGCACGGCAGCGCCTCGACATCCAAAGAGAAGTTACAGATCTGCTCGGTGCTGGTGTTCGAGACGACCAGGAAAAGATCGGTCGTCGCCGGCACCTCGAACGAGAAGTCGTCGGCGATACTCGCCCCCACGTCACCGACGAAGTTGCTAGCCTGGTCGTTCGGGTCGTAGCTTCCGGCGTAGGCGCTCGCGTGCGCGTTGACCCCGCACGGGGTATCACCCACGTTGGGGTCGAAATGCGCGGTGACACAAACGGCAGAAGGCGCCGCATTGGTGTAAACGAACGTCTCGTAGAAAAGGGAAGCCGTCGCGTTGAAGATGCCTGGGTACGCTTTCCCCGGACAGCTGCTCGGGACCGCGTCCCGGAAGACGCGACCGAGCTGCGAGAGCGAGCCCGAAAGCGAAAGAACTCCGCTCTCACACATGGGTTCAGCGGCGCCGTTGCCGCCCTGGCCACTCTCGCCGGCAGCGCCTCCGGCGCCTTGCGCGAGCGCCGAGCCCGCAAGAAGAGCAGTCAGTGCGCTTGGCACGGCCAATAGCGAGTGTCGGAACATATGGGTGGGCCTCGTATGTGTGAGGGGGAGTCGGTCCGGGCGCGGTCCATCCGGCGCCTGCGCCTCACGCAACGGCTGAACCCTTGACGGCTAAAGGCGTCACCACGTCGAAAGCGATGTCGACCTGACACAAGGGACGACACTGCGACGTCCACGGGGCCCCGTTGCGCCAAGAGGCAGACGGTAGGCAATCGAGAAACGCCGCGGCTAACGGGCCCATCACACTGGCCCGCCTACAAGAGCACGTCGCGAACAGCGGGAACGATGGCCCAAAAGAGCCTTCGACGTCTCCGCCGCTGACACCGAATTCCCGCTCGATGTTCCGCGGCCGCGCTCGACCCGCCGAACTACCGATGGGGATACGCCGGCAGCCGGCCACGTTGACAGCTCGTTGGATTCGGTGCGACGGTCGGCGAAGGGTGCGCTCGGCAAAGGCGGCTATCGCGTGGACGTCCGTGCTCCTGGTATTCCAGGCTTGCGCGGGCGAAGACTTCGTGGCCACCGAAAATACGGCAACCGACGCTGGAGACGGCGGCGGTGACGGCGGCGGCATTTCGGACGGGCCCTGCAACGCGGATTTCGAATGCAACGAGACGACGCTCTTCCGGTGTGTCGAAACCGCGCGAACGGTCGTCTCGGAGTGCGCCACCGCGGCGCTGTGCGACGCGGTGACCGGAACCTGCACAGCCCCAGCTTGCGCCGAGGGCGAACACCGTTGTGTCGGCGCCATGCTCGTCCGCTGCAACGACGACCGGAACGGCTTCGACGAGATTGCCAGCTGCGTCACGGCGGCCCTCTGCGATGCGTCCGCGGGCGCCTGCATCGCGCCGGCGTGCGACGTCGGCGACTATCGCTGCACCGGAGCCGACCTGGAAGCCTGCACCCTGGCTCGAACCGGGTTCGATATTGCTCTGGAGTGCGCGAGCGCGGCGGATTGCGACGCCAACGCGGGAGCGTGCCGCGCGACGTGTACCCCGAACGCCTACCAATGCAGCAACGCGACGTTGCTGCGCTGCAACGCCGACGGGACGGCCCTCGGCGTCGCGGAGCTCTGCTTTTCCGCCGAGCTCTGCGACGAAGCGGCGGGCGAGTGCCTCGAGCCGGTCTGCGACGCCAACGAGTACGACTGCGAAGCCGAGACGCTGCGCGTCTGCAACGACGAACGGACGGACTTCGAGGACGAGGAAACCTGTGCCTCGCCGGCACTTTGCTCGGCGATGACGGGCAGTTGTCTCGAGCCCGACTGCGAACCGGACCAATACCGTTGTCAGGAAAACGTGCTCGAGCGCTGCAAGGAGGACCTGGCCGGCTTCGAAACTGCCGAGACGTGCGAGGTGACGGAAGCGTGCGAGGAGAGCCCACCCGGCTGCTCGGACCTCCGAGACCTCGCGGGCGACCTGCACGGTTTCACGATTTTGGTGCCGTGCGTCGGCAACAGCGATGCGCGCTCCTGCACGACCGCGCAGGCGGCCTGCTCGAACCTTGCCGACCCAGACCCGGTTCTCAACGGCGCGAAGCCGACCGATCGCATGCTCAGCTTCGGTGGTGAACGCGGCATCGTGTACAATGTACGGCTTCGCGTCCAGGGCCAGGTGGAATCGAAATTGTACTCGGGCGGCACCGACCAGTCGTCGACGTCGGCACTGCCGGCGGACGGTTTCTACGTGGGCGGAGCCCCGAACAACTCGACCGGCGCGCCCTACAACGTGTATGCGATGCGCGTCTCGTCGCCGCGCCAAGACTACTTTTTCAACTCGATCGCGACCGGCGACGACAGCAGAATCCGGTCGTCCACGTTCGACGTCGACTACGAGGCCGTGGTGCGCATAGAAGGCGGGGCCAGCCTGCGCTTGCTCGCTTCGGACCCGAACTGCATCGCCACCAGAAACTGCGCCGATCCGGACGAGGCCAACGTGTGCAACGCCCACGAGTTCTCGAACCTGAGCTCCGACATTTTGGACGACATCGTCAGCCAGCCGTACCCCGCGCAATTCGTCGGGTTCCTGGTGGAGTCCGTGACGATCGAGCGGTAGCGCGGCGGTTCGCGGGGCATATTTTACACGGCGCTCGTGTCGAGGTTCACTCCCGCTCATGAACTTTCACCCCTGGCAGTGGGCCGTCATGCTGACCACCACGTTCGTGGCGGCGTTGCTCCAGGGAACGATCGGTTTCGGTTACGCGGTCCTTTCGGTTCCCGTGCTTTCCCTCATCGACCCGCGGCTCGCGCCGGTGCCGCAGATCCTGACGGCGCTGCCGATGACGCTGTTCGCCGCGGGACGCGAATGGGCTCACCTCGACGTCAAGGGAGCCACGTGGATCCTCGTCGGTCGTCTCCCGGGGGCGGCGATCGGCGCCGCTCTGCTCGCGGTAGCGACACAGCGCGCGCTCGATCTGCTCATCGGTGCGATCGTGCTCGGCGCCGTGCTCATCCTCGCAACCCCGCTCAAGCTGCGTCGCTCGCCGTCGATGGATTTCGGCGTGGGGGCGTTCGCCACGACGACCGGCTACGTCTCCGCCATCGGCGGCCCGCCCCTCGCGCTCTTGCTGCGCGACGAGCACGGTCCGCGGCTTCGCTCGACCCTGGGCCTCGTGTTCGCGGTCGGCATCGTCGTCACGCTCGCCGTGCGAACGGCCACGCAGCAGATCACCTGGCTCGACGTCGCCCTCGGCGCGGCGCTGACGCCGGTGGCCCTGTTCGGAATGCTCGCCAGCAGGTGGCTCCACGACCGCGTCGAAGGCAACGCGCTGCGGCACGGCGTGCTCGTGACCAGCGCGTTCGCCGCGCTGGGACTGATCGGGCGAGCACTGTTCGCGCCGATCACGCCTTAAGAGCGCGGTCCCCGCCCTTCACGTCAGAAATATCCGCAAGTTCAGCCCGTCCCGCCGAAGGACGAGTCGCGCGTTTGCATATTGCGCCCATTTTCCTTGCCTGCCGGGGAGTGGCAAGATCGTAAGCAGACAACACTCGCGAGGTGCGCGTAGCCTGTATCCGAGACCGGCGAAGCGATCCTGGCTCACGCATGGGATCGCATTCGAGTGGGTCTGTTCGAGGGCAGAGCCATGGCCCGAAGACGAGCGAGAACCATCGCAACCAGAGTTCGATCGTCGCTCTTGCTGGGGGCGGCCCTGTTGCCGGGCGCATGCTCGCGAAACGCGCCCGCAACCTCGGAATCCAACGCGGGAGCCGGTGGCTCTGCCGTCGTCACGGATGCCGGCGAGCCGCTCGCATGCGTCACACCCATCGTGAAGGCCAACTGCGCGCTCGGCGCCTGCCACGACGCCGAGACGCGCGAGCACGGTATGGACCTTTCGAATGGTACTTCCATCTATGACGCCTGGGTCGGCCGCAATGGGCTGGATCACTGCCGGAACGCGCTGCGCACGCGCGTGGTGCCGGGCGACCCTGACGCAAGCTACGTCATGAGCAAGATCCTCGGAAGGCTCGAATGCGAGAGCGAGCTGTCGCGCCGCATGCCGCCGCCCGAATTTCCGTCGCTGCTGCCCGAACAGATCGAGGCGCTCCGTGCCTGGATCGCGAACGGAGCTCCGCTCCATTGCGACGCCTACGGCGGCGCCGCGACCGTCGGCGCGACTGGACAGGGCGGCTTTGGCGGCGCTGGCACGAGCGCGGCTGCCGCAAGTACGACCACGGGAAACGGCGGCAGCGCCGCGGTGAACGGCAATGGCGGCGGAGGGACCGGCGCAGCCGGTGGAGCGGCGAATGGCGGCGGGGGACAGGACGCCGGAGTCGACGACTACTACACCTGCACGACTGAAAAGGCGTGTGACCCTGGCCTGCTCTGCGCCGGAGAGCGCTGCAGCGAGCAGCCCTGGTCGTGTGTCGGCCACGACGTCGAGCCGCCGCTCGAGCACCCGTGTCCAGAGGACTATGCCGAGTATTGCGGCTGTGACGGTGTCACTTTCGAGGCGTTGCTCACGTGCCCCGACCGCCCCTTCGCCCACCCCGGCGCCTGCGGCGACGGCTACAACTGCGACTCCTACGACACCCTCTGCGACGACGAAGCGCCGAGCTGTCCGGTGGACGAAGTCCCCGCCGTCGTGGACGACTGTTTCGGCCCCTGTGTCCCGGCGTCGAGCTGCCGGTGCGAGTACTCGTGGGAGTGCCCCGCTCCGTACGAATGCGGTGCCGATCGTCGTTGCTCTCCGCCGGTCATGGATGGCGGGACCTGAACGGAGGCCGGCGATGGTGCGAACTGCAACCGTACTGGCGGTAAGCTCGGCTCTGTTGGCAAGCCTGACGGCCTGTGGCAATCCCTTCGATTCGGGCGCGACATCGAACGGCTCGGACGGCTCGGACGGCTCGGAGGCGGACCGCTTCAGCTTCTTTTACACGAGCCTCGATGCCATGCGGCGCCTATCGGGCAGCGACGACGGCTTCGGCGGCGACCTCCGATTCGGCCAAGAAACCGGGCTCGAGGGAGCCGATTCCATCTGCCAGACGATCGCGGAGGGCGAAGAAGCGGGAGACAAGACTTGGCGGGCTTTTCTCTCGGCGGTGTCCGGGCCCGACGGAGAGCCCTTGCATGCCATCGACCGAATCGGCAATGGTCCCTGGTACGATCGCAAGGAGCGCCTCATCGCTCGAGACATCGGTGGTCTCATCGCCGATCGCCCGATGGGTGACCCGGAAACCGTCAATGACCTGCCGGACGAAACCGGCGAGGGCACGAGCCAACTGGGGTCGACCGCCGACGCGATCACGGGCTCGAACCAGCTCGGTCTCCTTCATGCCGACGCGGCGATGGACGCGGCAAACACGTGCAACGACTGGACGGACGCGACGCTCGAACGCGTGTTCGTCCAGGCCGGTCATACCTGGCTCTCGGGCGGCCTGGCGAATTGGATCTCGGCGCACGCGGAGCGAAGTTGCGTCCCCGGAGTCAACCTGAATTCCACCGGCGTCAGCGACGGCTCCAGCATCGGTTCGGGCGGTGGTTGGGGCGGCTTTTACTGCTTCGCGCTGACGCCGTGATCGCGCTGCCCTTGCTCGTCGCGGCCGTCGCCGGCGCCGCGCCCTCACGGCAGACCGACGCCGCGCCCGCCGACCGGAGCGAAGCCGCGGTCAGCATCGTCCGCGCTCTGCTGCAAGTCCGCTATCGCCAAACCGCGGTCGCGGTCGTGCCACGCCTGACCGAGCTCGTGCAGGATCAATTTCCGGCCGCGGTGGCGGCCGACACGCTTCGCACCATTCGCGACACGCGACGCGTCGGTGACGGGCTCTCACTGCGCCGCGCGTGGCTCGAACTCGAAGCGAAGCCGCTCGAATACCTGCACGGTGAGCTGCGCGTCGATTTCGCGCGCTTGTTCAGCCAAGAATCCGGCGACCATCACGTCACGGACGATCACCACCAGGTGCTCGAAGCATTCGTCGGCGAGCTCACGCCGCGCCTCGAACTCACCCTGAGCGTCGGCCTGTTCGAAGTCCCGTTCTCGCTCTTCGAGCTCTTGCACGATCCAGAGTTCGAGTTGGCGGAGAAAGGGCCCAGCCATGAACTGCTCGAACACCTGCGCTTCACGGGCAGCGAAGTCGGCGCCATGGCTCGCTTCGTTCCCCTCGCGCGCGAGGAATGGCTCGAGCTTTACGCCGGCGTTTTCGACGGTGGAGCGACGGACGCCCAGACCTTTCGCGGCCCCGGGCTCGTCGCGGGGCGAATCCTAGGCCAGCCGGTGCCTGCACTGCGGCTCGGAGCCGGCCTGGTGTGGCGACCCGAGGCCCTCGATGCCTGGTTCGAGGACTACCGATTTCGCTACCAGGCGTCCGACGAAGGTGCTGCCTACGGCGTTGACGCTACATTTTCCGTCGGTGACTTCTCGTTGCGCGCCGAATGGCTCGCCGGCGATCGCACCGACAACGACGTCGAATTTCCCTTCCTGGTCCGGCGCGGCGAAGCGCGTCGCTTCATGGCTTTTTGGGGCATGGCGCGGTTCAGAATCCCTCTCGGCGGGATGGCGCTGACGCCGGCGCTGAGGGGCGAGTTGCTCGACACCGATCGCGAGCACGGCGACGTCGGCGGCATCGTTCACTTGAGCGCGGGCTTGAACCTCGACCTTTCCGAGCGATGGCGCCTGATGTGGGACCTGTCCCAGCACTATGTCCAGCCCGGCACGCGAAACTGGGAATTCGACATCGTCCGCTACGACACCGACGCAACGAGCGGAACGCTGCAACTCCAGCTCGAGTTGTAGCAGCGTCCAAGCCCCTTTTGGCGTGCGGCAGCCGTTGCGCGAGCCAGTAGACGACGCCGGAAAACCGGCGGCGTGAGTCAACCCGGCGAGAACCGAATCGGATACACCACCGTCACGATACCCCCATCCGGCGGCGGAAAAATCAGTGCTCGAAAACCGTTCCGGACGCACTGGAGGACCTCTGGGTCCGGAAATTCGGAATCCGCCTCGCCGATCTCGCTGACGGTTCCATCGCGCTCGATGACGAAACGCACGCGCACTCGGCCCTCGAGCTTCGGGTCGCGCCCGAGCCCCCGCTCGTAGCAGTCGCGAAACTCTCGATAGCGCGTTCGCACGATGCATTGAATCACCGCAGGAGGAAGGCGGCCGCTCGCCCGTCTCTTCTCGCCCGCAGGCCCGGGCGCTGCCGCGGCTTCCCCAACCGTCTGGTCTGCAGTTGGAAAACCCGCCACGCCGACAGGCGCCTTGGTTCCAGCGTCGTCCGCTTCCGCCGTCACCGTGCCAGCGTCGGTCGAGGTGCCCGCGTTCCCTTGCTCGGAATGATTTCGCGAAAGGAGACCTTGGTGTCGTTCGACGCAGTGGTCGCGAGCCGCCTCGGGAGTCCTTCGCGCCTCGTTCGTCGTGGCGCCTGGTTGTTCCGCAGGTGAACGCGCCGGCGTGTCGGCGGAGGGCGGCTCTGCCGCCTGCACGAGCGACGGAGGCGAAAGCCGCTGAATGCAACCCGCGGACAAGGTCGAAACCACGCTCAAGAGCCGGACACCCCACGCCACCCGCTTCATCCCGGCGAGGCTAGCATGGTGGAAACAC
>DASWGX010000579.1:0-1958 GCA_036393455.1 Polyangiaceae bacterium | reverse complement strand
CGAAGGGCCGGTGCTGCTCGATCATTTTTTCCAGGACCCGCAGCAGCGCGGCGGGAGTCGATGGCTTCGGCGTGAGCTCGCGCGCCCGCTCACTGATGGGTTTGCCGTGCGCGTCGAGCAAGAGCACCTTGATGCCCGTGCCGCCGATGTCGATGGTCAGTGTGCGCGTCGCCTTGCCCTGAAGCGGGCCTCGAGCGGGCCCGCCACCGGCGCTGCCGCCACTTTCCGTCGAGCCTTTGCGTTTGGGCTGGCGCCGCCGCGTGGACTTTTCACGTTTGCCTTGGCTCATGCGGACCTTGCGCCGTCCGGCATCGGAGCTCGGCGGCGCGCTTCCGGCTACACCATGTCGCCCTGAAAAGCCACCCTTGGCGAAGGCTCTGCGGGGCCGCCACTGAACAGAAGCGGAGCCGAGCGCTCGTGCGGCTAGCAAGCCGCGCCGAGTCGCTGTACTCTCGTTCGGCACTGGTCGATGCGTATTAGGGCGTGCGTACAACTGGCGCTCTCTGCCGGGCTGATAGCGGTGCCGCGCGCAGAGTTTCGGGCGCCTTTCGATCCGGTGAGAAAACCGGAGCTCGCGGCCGCTGCGCCCGCGGCGAGCGCCGCGCCGGACGACGCTTGTGATGGACTCTGGTCGACGCTCGAGAACCTTCCAGAGCTGCCGGTCGATCCGCTCGAACTGCATCGGCGTGCGGCGGTGCTGGCGGTAGCGAAGGGCACACCGATCTACTTCGGGGAGTTGCCCGAAGTCGACGACGGGGTCCGCGCGGAGCGCGCGCGGCTCGAGGACGTCGAGCAGCCCGCCCGAGCGCTCGCCCGGCTGCGCCGGAGTCTGCGCGGACAGGGCGAGCTTTTGCGCCGCATCGTCCTGCCGGGCGGCTACGCGTTCGCGCGAAGTCCGGAGCTCGCCGCGGCGGTCGTCGATCAGCTGCGGCTCGAAGAGTTGTTCGACGTTTCCGCGCTCAGGCTGCGGCGCGGCGTCGACGAGTACCCTCTCGAGCACCGTGAAGGAAGCTACGTTTACGCGGCGGGTCCCGACACCGGCCAGCGGGCGACCTTGCTCTTGAACGATCAGGTGTGGGCGAGCGACGAGGCGCCGCCGCCGGCGCTCGCTTGGGACCTCGGTCCTTTGCGGCGGAGGCTCAAGTTCGATCGCATGCGGGTGCTTCGTCGTGTCGAGCAAGGGTTCTTGACGGAGCTTCGCTATGGGGACGTTTGGATTCCCACGGTCTTGCGCGGAGCTGCTCCGGCGCTCGGCTTGGTGTGCGAACGCGTGGAACCGGCGCTTTCTGGACGGCTCGCGGCGGTGCGCGCGTGGGCCGGGCGCCGCGACGCGGTGCTCGATCGGCTCCGGCGCTCGATCGACCAGCAGGTCCGCGAAGCACTGCCCTTCGACGAACCGAGGACGGAAGTGGGGCAGGAGGACGGCAAGCTCAGGCAGCACTGGCGCTGGGCCTACACGCGCGGCGAAAGCAGCTACGAATTCAACGGCGATCGCTATTACGTTTTCAGCCAGGATGGCCGCCCGCGCGTCCCGCAGGTTTGCATCGACTTCATTACCGACACGCTGGAGCGAGCGAGCGGAACTTGGTGGCGCGAGCACGGAGGGCCGCGCGCGCGCGAGGTCGGGCCCCTCGATTTCGACAGCGTCGAGCTCGAAAACCGCCGCAGCGTCGACCACTTCACGCGCTTCGCAGAGCAGGCGCCGCGCTGGTTCGACGTGCACCGACTGCGCGACGATGAGCGCATCCCGTTCCGGCGGCGGGACGACTTCGTGCGACATCTAGTCGAACACCGCGACCGCTACATTCCCGGAGACATCGTGACGATTTACGGGCTCCGAGACGACGAGCGCATGCACTATCACTCGTTCTTCGTCTACGATTCGGATCCCGTCACCGGGCTTGCGACGTTGCTCGCGGCGAACGCGGGCGCGCCGCGCCTCCGGAGCTGGCGCGGCG
>DASWGX010000578.1:0-3148 GCA_036393455.1 Polyangiaceae bacterium | reverse complement strand
CACGTCGAGATTGCGACCTTCCGCGCAAGCCTGCGCGAGCTTTGGGCAAGCGCCGCTCTCTTGCAAATGCTCGGTGTCGCGAAACTTGTAGTAGTCAATGACCTGGCGCGGCTCCGGTAGCCCGAAGTACTCGCTCACGATGGCGAAGTGCCGCTCCAGCGTATGGACGATACCCGGACAACGCTCGGTGTCCGGCGAGCGCAGATGGTAGCGAAAGTGGGCCGAGTTGTAGAAGCGCTCGTCATCGCCGCAAGCCGCGGCGCCGCAGGCCAGCGCCGCTGCAAGCAAGTTCGACGCCCGAATCATCCACGCCGCGTCGTTTCGGAGGTACTCGCGGGCTAGCCCTGCTTGCCGAAAACCGAGTGGTAGACGACACCACCCAGCACGCCGCCGATGATCGGAGCCACCCAGAAAAGCCAGAGCTGGGGTACTGCCGCGGTTTCGGCGAAGATCGCGACACCGGTGCTGCGAGCGGGGTTCACCGAGGTGTTCGTCACGGGGATGCTGATGAGGTGGATCAGCGTTAGCCCGAGCCCGATGGCGATGGGAGCGAAACCCGCAGGAGCGCGCGCGTCGGTGGCACCCATGATGATGAGCAAGAAGAAGAAGGTGAGCACCACTTCGGCAACGAACGCGGCGACCAGCCCGTAGCCACCGGGGCTCAGGTCTCCGAAGCCGTTCGAGGCAAACCCGCCGACCTCGGCGCCGGCCTTGCCTGTGGCCACCGCGTACAGGACGCCTCCGGCGGCGATGGCTCCAAGCACCTGGGCCGCGATGTACTGAGACGCTTGGTTCGGCGGGTGGCGCTTGCCGGCGACCAAGCCCAGGGTGACAGCCGGGTTGAGGTGGCAGCCTGAGATGTGACCGATTGCGTACGCCATGGTGAGCACGGTCAGCCCGAAAGCGAACGAGACACCGACCAGCCCGATCCCCAGATTGGAGTCGGTGCCGCCGAATGCCGCGGCCAACACCGCGCTGCCGCAACCGCCGAACACGAGCCAAAACGTGCCAAGGAATTCAGCAATCAGCTTCTTCGTCATGGGCTGCACGTCGCCCCCGACTTTTGGGGGCCCTTTCCGAGGGGGCGGAGTATGCGCTCCGCACCCGAGGGTTGCCAACTCCGAGGGCGCCAGGGAACTCAGCGCAGGTACGCGCCGCAGCGCGGGTCGCCGTCGGGCACGTCTTCGGCTCCGGCGCGGGCGGGGAACGCCGCGCGATCGCAGAGGGTGGCGAAGAGGTCGAGGATGGCGCGCGCTTGCGCGCTCGGCTCGCTCTCGGCGACCTGACGGCCCATCGCCGTGCCCGGTTGACCGTGGAGGATCTTGAACCACACCTCGTACCCGGCGGCGCGCGAGAGCGTTCCGACGCTTTCAGTCTCGTCGATTGCGATCTTCGTGCCGTCCGCTCCGTGGCAGTCGGCGCAGGTGCGCTGAAAGCGCGCGCGGCCGCGCGCCGCGTCTCCGCCCGGGTGGAGCACGTAGCTCTTCGGCGCGGCCGGCTCGAGGCGGAAGATTGCATCGGGCCCCGCGAGAGCGCCGCTTCGGGTCTTCGCGAGAAAAGCAGTCAGGTCCTCGATGTCCTTATCGTCGAGCACCGCGCCGTAAGCGGGCACGCCATCGGTGCCGCCCGCGAGAAAGGCGCGCAGCTCCTGCTCCGAGCGCGGTTCGGACAGCAGATCGTGCGCGAGCACGAACGCCTTGTTCTGGTGGTTCGGACCGTAGACGCCGCGCGCGCCGCGAAGATCCCAGCCGAACAGGTTTTTCAGACGGTAGTCGTGCCCGGTGTTCGGGAGCGGCCGGCCGTCGCCGTCGTCGAGCGTGCCGTTCCCGTTCGGGCCGCCCTTGCCGTCGAGCTCCGGGGTCCTGGCCGAATCCGGCACGAACGCGTCGCCGATCTCCTTCTCGCCGCGCCAGTTGTCGTAGAGCCGGGCACCACGCGCGTCGTCCGGCACGTCGTTCGCCACGGGCTCACTCACCGGAGCCACGGCTTCAGGAGTCTCCGCATCGCGCGGCGGAGCCTCGGCCGCCCGCGCACAGCCGAGCATGACCGCGAGCATCGGAAGGCAGAGTGGGCTTCGGCGAAACGGGCCGGGAATCAGCATGCGCAGACGACTACCACAACCTCGTTCAGCGGGAAGGCACGCCATTGCTTCAGCGCGGCGCCGAGAGGGTCGTCTACTTGGCCGCCGTCCCGTGGGCGGGCACTGGTGAACGGGAACTGGTGAACGGGAACTGCCGCGAAACGTGACCGGCTCGCTCCGACAAAAACGATGTTCCGGTCGAGCCGCCGCCTGAGCTACAGTGCGCATTCGTGGGAAGGGTTCTTGTCACCATATCCTTCGTTGCTGGCGTCGGGGCCTTCTGGTCGTGCGGCGGGGAGTTCCGCACCAGCAACGGGGATGCGTCGACCGGCGGGTCCGACGCGAGCGGCGCCGGACACGGCGGCGCCCGACAGGGCACAGGCTCGGGAGAAGCGGGACAAGACGGGTCCGACCAAGGCGGTGCAGGGGCCGATCAGAGCGGCTCGTTGGGCACTGGCGCCGTGGGCACGGGAGGGCCCGGTGTTACCGGCTCGAGCGGCTCCACCAACGGCGGTACGACGAGCGGCGGTGACGGCGGCGCCAGCAACGGCGGCACGACCAGTGTGAGCGCGGGCGGCGCTGGGGCAACCGCGGCCGGCGGTGGAACCGGAGCGGGAGCGAGCGGCGGCTCGGCCGAGGGCGGCCAGGGTGGAGCGCTGGGGCCGTGCTCCCTGCCGGCGGGCTCGGAAGTGCTCGTCGACGAAAGCTTCGACAGCGACGTGTTCCTGCTCCCGCGCTGGACTCGTACCGATACGTCGGTGAGCGTGGCCGGCGGCCTGCTCGTCATCTCCGCTGACGAAAGCAACGACGACTACGCCGATCTCGCCCTGCTCAACCAGCCGATGCCCATCGTCATCGAGCTCCGCGAGCGCGTCGTGAGCGGTGGTCAAAGCTACCGCTTCGTGACGCTCGAAGCCTTTTACTCGAGCCCGGCCGGGCGCGTAGCGGCGATGTACTACGAGGGCGTCAACGCGGGCTGGCAGCTCACGACGGAGGACGACTTCACGGGGTCCGTCGTCAATGGGCCGAGCGCCGAGGGCGAATGGAGCACGCTGCGCCTGTTCCTCC
>DASWGX010000577.1:0-7813 GCA_036393455.1 Polyangiaceae bacterium | reverse complement strand
CTCTAACCCTGGCCGCCTCCCGAACCCCATCCCCGCTCCCGAATTTGTGCACCCCGAACCCGACCCCCATCCCCACCTCTCCCCTCCCGCTCCCGCTGCCGATCCTTCACCCGCACCCGGTCCGACTACCAATCAGGACTGCGAGGCGCTGCCGCTCCGTGCGCCGATGAGGTCGAAGGCGTTGCGCGACGCACGGCGCTGCTCGGGCCGGAGGTAGCCGTAAAAGACGGCGTTCAGCACAACGGCTCGGAACAGAAGGTAGTACTCCGGACCTTCGAACGCGAGCGAAACGGCGGTGCCGAATACGAGCGAGCCGAACCCGAACCAGCCTCTCCAGACCCGCATCAAGGGCAGGGCGCAGTTTCGGTACACGGCGGCACCTTGCGCGTCGTACGGCGGCAATTCGCCGAGCCTTGCCGAGGTGTGGTCGAAAGCAGCGACGTACGCCTCCTGGCGCTTCGAGTAAAACAGATAGAAGGGCCACGCCAAGCGCACGTAGAACGGCTCGCCGCGGCGCGCGCGAAAGCGCTCCAGGGCTGTCGCGTAAGCTTCCCCTTCACGATAGGCCGGATGCGTCATGCGAAGGTAGACGTTCTTGTAGTGGTCGTACATGGCCGTGTGAAAAGAGCTCGTCACGACAGTGACGGCCACGAGCAAGAGCCACACCCCGGCGTACACCGGACGCTCGGCGTACCTGTCCCAGATGACCCAGGCGCCGGCGACGACGATGACGGCGATCACGAGCAGGTCCGCCATGCCGTCCAGCATGCGGCCCAGCGCGGAGGAGCTCTTGCGCAACCGCGCCAGCTGCCCGTCCGCGCAGTCGAACACAGCGGACAGAAACAGACACAGCGCGGCGAGCTGAAAACCCCACGGCACTCCTCGGAAGAGAAGCACCGCGGAAGTCACTCCGAGCAGGATCGAACCGAGCGTGACCAGGTTCGGCGAGATCGGAGTGGGCAAGAGAGCGCGCGCGAGCACGTACGCGAGCGGCCGGTGCAGGAAGCGGTCGACCGGCTCCTCGACCTCGATCGGTTTGAGGCTCCGTCGATAGTCGTCCCAGAACGCCACGGTAGCGCTCTAGCGAAAGTCCGCCCGGCTCGCCAATGCCTCGTGCTCCGGGCCGGGCTTCCTATTCGCCATTCCCACTCGGCCTCCCTACTCGGGCGTTGTCATTCGGCGTCGGCCGGCGACAGGTAGCCCGGAGACGCCGCGGGGCCGAGCTCGAGGACCGTGCGCAAGAGCGCGCGGGCGCAGGCGTCGTTTTGCTCGCGAGTGCCGACCGTCACACGGACGTAGCTCCGCTCGGCGTGGTGCACACCGAGCGACCGGATCAGGACGCCGTGCTCGAGAACGCGCGCCACGAACCGTTCAGCGCTTTCCGCCGTCGCGGAGATATCGACGAGCACGAAGTTGCCTTCACTCGGCACGGGCAAGATGCCCGGAATCTTCGCGAGCCGCTCGAGGAGGTGCGAACGCTCGAGGCGAAGCTCGGCCGTTCGCGCCCTGAGCTCGGCCTCGTCGTCGAGCGCGGCGTTCGTCGCGGCGATGCTGACCGCCGAAAGGTTCCACGGCACCTTCACGCGGCTGAGCAAGCGCACGACGGCGGGATGCCCGAGCGCATAGCCAATGCGAAAGCCGGCAAGCCCGAACGCCTTGGAGAACGTGCGCAGCACGATCGCGTTCGGAAAGTCACGGATCAGGTGGGCGTAGGAGCCGGAATTGCCGAGCTCGTAGTAAGCCTCGTCGATGACGGTGGGCAAACCGAGCCGTAAAATGCGCCGGAGCTCCGATTCCGGCATGCTGTTGCCGGTCGGGTTGTTCGGCGTGCAAACGAAGAAGAGCTTGGTTCTCTCGTTCACGGAACGAATCAAGCCGAACACGTCGTGCTCGTGGTTCGCCGTCATCGGCACCAGCACGGGGATGCCGCCGACCGTGCGGACGCGCGCCTCGTACATGCTGAACGTGGGAACGCTCAGAACCGCTTCCTCGCCAGGAGCCACGAAGGTACGGGTGACGACGTCGATGAGCTCGGTGGAGCCCGCGCCGAGCAAGACTCCGTCTTCTCCGAGGCCCGCGCGCTCGCCCAGCTTGCGTCGCAGCAAGCGAGCGCCGCCGGGGTAGAGGTTGCCGTGGGCGACCGCTTCCATGACGGCATTGACGACCCTCGGGCTCGGTGCGAACGGGCTCTCGTTCGACATCATCCTGAGTGCATTGTGCTGGCGATCCGCCACCTCGAAATGCTCGTCGTTGTAGGGCGTCGCAGCGCGCACCCAGCTCGGGGCGAATGCTTCGATGCCCTCGGGGTCGATCGCCGGCCGCTCGGAGGCGTCGTCCCCCAGCCCGTCGCCGAACACCGTCAGCATGGCTTCCGCGCGTTCCAGCGCTTGCGGCGTATCGACGTCGATCCAGCGCGCGTCACCGACGTCGCACGCCAGGAAGCGGCCGCGCTTCGAAAGAGAGCGAACGCCGTCGGAGAGCGAACAGTCGCCGTGCTTCCGGTAGAGCTCCTCGAGCTCGGCGATCAGAGCGGGACCGATGCGAAAAACACCGGTATCGATGGCGTCGTAACGCTCGAGCTCCTTGCCGATGTCGTCGATGCGACCGTCACGGACCACGACCTTGGTGGCGTCGTCCAGATCGAAGCAGCCGTCGACGTCGTAGTCGACGCCGAGCGCGCAAGCCCCCGCCGGCACCGGAGCCGAGAGCAAGCGCCGCACCAAGTCGCGTGAATACAGGTGATCGGCCATGCTGAGCACGCAGTCGCAATCCACGTACTGTGCGGCCGCCAGCAGCGAGACCCCGTTCTTCTTCTCGTATTCGGCGTTGTACGCGAAAGAGAGCTCGAGGCCGAGCGATGGTTCCGCGGCGACGGCGCGCCGAACTCGCTGGTCTTCGTGGCCCAGCACCAGGACGGCCTGGCGAATACCGGCGCCCTGAAGCGCGCGCAGAACGCGAACCACGAGAGGTACTTTCGCCACGGGACGCAGCGGCTTCGGAACTCCGCCCTCTCCGAACCGTTGACCGAGGCCCGCGGCCAGCACGATCGCGCGCGTAAGTCGGACGTCAGTCATTGACAAACCTCGAGCTTCCGGAGTGACAAAGCCATGGAACGCTCGGGGCGGGGGCGTACCACGCTCGGTTCAAAACGAGCAAATCCTTTTCTCGTCGCTGAGTTAGCGGACGAACGAACGTGTAACACCGGCACCACAGTGTGAATAAATTGCAACATTGTTCCCGCGTTGACTCGTGCGAATCACGAGGCGTCGGCTGCTAGGCCGAGCAACGTCTCATCTGCGATGATTCATGGGTCACCTCGACCGACGCGCAGCCGAGCGAGCGCATCCGAAACCGGCACGCCGATCGCAAGAGCAAGGCCAGTGCCACCGCGGGTCCGCGTCGGAGCGTACGCACTTGGGCGCTACCAGCTTTTCATGAACGATGCGGCCGCATCAGCGCGCGAGCGCGAGCGAGATCTTCCGGCGTGTCGACCTCGGTCCAAGCAAGGTCGCCCACACGTACGAGCCGGGCCTCGAGGGCATTTTCGGCGATGAGCTCGGAATAAACGTCTTCGTAATACAGCTGAAACCGTTGCTCGGCGCTGGCTGCCGCGAGCGCGGCGAACAGTACCGGGCTTGCTCGGGCCGAGACGCGTTCGATGCCGATGCTTTCGCCGTCGGCGCGATCGATCGGGATCCCCTTACCGAAGGCGAGGATGCTGCCTTCCGAGTCGGCGCGCACCTTCATCGCCTCCGCGTCGAGGACGCGACGGTCGTCGACCGCGGCCAAAAGCTCCCCGCCGCCGACATCGAGACGGGGCAAGACTTCGGGGTCGAAAACCAGATCTCCGTCCAGCTTGAAGAAGGCTTCGTCCGGTCCGAGGTAGCGCTCACAGCCGCGCAGGCTCGCTGCATTTTGCGTCGTGGCGAAGCGTTCGTTGTGTGCGTACGCCGTCTCCAGGCCGAGCCCTGAGCTTGCCGCGACGATGGCGTCTTTCCGATACCCTGTCGCGAAAACGACGCGCCGAACCCCGTAGTCACGCAGCAACCTGAGCGCCCGTCCGAGAATGGTCTCCTCGTCCGTCAGCCCAATCAGTGCCTTGGGCAGGCCTTGCGCCTCCGGGCCTAGCCGCGAGCCAAGGCCCGCCACCAAGAGCACCGCGGTCTCGGTACGCGCAGGCATTGGACCAGCTACCATTGGAAGGACCGGGGCTCGGGCAGCCGCGGAGGATTGCACACGGGCATCGCTCTTGCTAGCTACGGGAGCTCGATGCAAAAACCTCGTGCCCTGACCAGGCCACAGGGCAAGCTGGCCGTTCTCTTGCCCGGGCTCGGAGCGGTCTCCACCACTTTCATCGCGGGCGTCATGCTGGCGCGCGCGGGGCTCGCGAAGCCCGTCGGCTCGCTCACGCAAACCGGAACGATCCGGCTCGGTAAGCGTACGGACGGGCGCATCCCCAAGATTTCGGACTTCGTTCCCCTCGCGAGCCTCGACGATCTCGTCTTCGGAGCCTGGGACTTGTTCGAAGAGGACGCCTACGAGGCGGCCTCGACGGCTCAGGTGCTCGAAAACCGCCACCTCGAGCCGATTCGCGACGATCTGCGCGCGATTCGTCCGATGCCGGCCGTCTTTTACCCGGAGTACGTCAAGCGGCTCCACGGGACGCACGTCAAGAAGGCTGCCAACAAGGCGGAGATGGTGGAGGCGCTGCGCGCCGACATTCGCAATTTCATGTCCGAGAAGGGTTGCAGCCGTGCCGTCCTCGTCTGGTGCGGGTCGACGGAGGTCTTCACCGAGCAACAAGACGTGCACCAGAGCATCAGCTCCTTCGAGCGCGGGCTTTTGGAAAGTCACCCCGCCATCACCAACTCCATGATGTATGCGTGGGCGTGCTTGAAGGAGGGCATCCCCTACGCGAATGGAGCTCCCAACCTGACCGTCGACATCCCGGCCGCGCGGGAGCTCGCGCGCGAAACGAACGCGCCGTTGGCCGGCAAGGACTTCAAGACCGGGCAAACGTTGATGAAGACGATCCTCGCGCCGGGCCTCAAGGCGCGAATGCTCGGGCTCTCGGGCTGGTTCTCCACCAACATCCTCGGCAACCGCGACGGCGAGGTTCTGGACGACCCCGACAACTTCAAGAGCAAAGAGGTGAGCAAACTCGGCGTGCTCGAGCACGTGCTGCAACCGGACCTCTACCCCGAACTTTATGGCAACGTGTACCACAAGGTCCGTATCAACTACTATCCGCCGCGCGGCGATGCGAAAGAAGGGTGGGACAACATCGACATCTTCGGTTGGCTCGGCTACCCGATGCAGATCAAGGTGGATTTCCTATGCCGCGACTCGATTCTCGCGGCTCCGCTCGTGCTCGATCTGGCCTTGTTCATGGACTTGGCGCAGCGCGCGAGCTTCCGCGGCGTGCAGGAATGGTTGAGCTTCTACTTCAAGACGCCGATGACGGCAGAGAACCTCTACCCCGAGCACGACCTTTTCATTCAGTCCATGAAACTGAAGAACACGCTGCGCTGGATGATGGGCGAAGAGCTCATCACGCACCTCGGCAACGAGTACTACGACTGAGCCCCGCAGGGTGAGCCCCGCAGGGACGGGATCTCAGGCGAGGCCGCCGCGGCGACGCAAGAGCCAGTGACCGCCGAGCCCGAACGCCGCCACGGCGGCCCAAGCCCACGGCGGAGCCAGCGGTGAGACTTTGCGCGCCGACTGCACTTCGGTCGCCTTGGGCGCGGGAAGCCTCGCGATCCCCGAGCGGCCCACCGCCACGCCGCCCGAGGCCGCGCTCAGTCGCTCGAGACGCGCGGGATCGGGGCGCGAATCGGCCCAGGCGTCGCCGCCCTTTTCGCACGCAAAGTCGAAGCGCGTCGGCGGCGACTGTCCGAGCCGCACGCGCGCCGTATAGCCGCCCGATTTCAGACCGTCCACGACGAAGTCCGCCGACCCGTCTTCACCGAGGGGCCGCGCTCGCACGAGAGGCGGCTCGCCGACCCCGAGCCGTACCAGTTCGAGCGTCACCTCGCCGCCCGAGCCCGGAAGTTGAACCACGCGCAGCGTGACCGGTTCTTCTGCCACGCACTCGCCGACCAGCTCGACGCGGGCCGATTCGTAGCGCGGATCGCGCATCAACCATCCGAGCAGTCCCTCCCAGAGCGCGCCGTAGGCGCGCCCCGCGGAGTGAACCGCAAGCTCGCTGAAGGCGAACAGGTGCGTGCCGTCCACGCCGAGCGCGATGGAACGACCGTCTCCGCTCTCGCCGACGGCGAGCACCGGCATCTTCGCGTCGCCGCTGCGGCGCGAGGCGTGCTCCCAGAGAACGATCGAGTTATCGTGACGCGGCCCGAGCAGGTTCGCGCCCGGCATCTCGGGCAGTTCTTCCCCGAGAAGCTCGCGCAGGCCGTGCAGCACGCGCGCCGCGCGCCCCGCCGGCGTGTACTCGGGCACGAACGTCTGCGCGTCGCTCACGGGCTCGACGCGCGGCAACGAGACGGGCAGCACCGCTTCGACGGCCGTACCCGCGTAGTTTCCGCCGGAAAACGACGAGGGACCGCCCACCATGATGAGCCCGCCGCCGGCCTCGACGTAGGCTCTGAGATTGGGCAAATAGCGCTCGAGCCGGTAGGTCACGGCGTCGATGTCCTGCAGCACGACCGCGTCGAAACTGGCAAGATGCTGGGTGAACAGCTCGTCGACCGGAAACGGGATGAGCGCGAGCTCGGCGTCATCGCGCGTGAGCGTGTCGTCCTCGAGCGTGCGCAGGATGAAAAACGCCACCAGGTCGATCGATTGGTCGCTCTTCAGCCACATCCTGAGCGCCCTCACGTCGTAGGTCGGACGGCCTGCGACGTGCAGCAGCCGAACCCGGTCGCGCGCGACGGAAAACGTCAGCGTACGTTTGTCGTTGCCGGCGATGGTATCGCCCTTCGGGACGCCGAGCGCGATCTCGACGACGCGCGACCCGGCGCGCTCGAGAATGATACTGAGCTCGACGGTGGCGCTGCCGTCCTCGAGTTTGGCGACACCACGCGCAAGCTCCGCGGGGGCGACGCCGTGCCTGAGCTCGCTCACGACGACCGGCAGCTCTCCGCACGAGAGGCCTCCCGTGCAACCAACGTCGATTTCGAGCGCGAGCGGCTGATGCGCCACGGCGGCGCCCGCGGCGCGGACGGCTCGGATACTCGCGTCGGCCGGCGCCTGATCGACGAGGCTCACGGTGTGAAGCGGTACGCCGAGCTCGTTCATGGCGCGGCGCAGCGTCGCCTCGTCCGCCTCCGCGCTCGGGCGCGTGAGCCGGCCGTCGCTCAAAAGGACGATGGCCCGAGGCCGTTCGCCCGTGGACTCGGAAAGGGCGTCGAGGGCACCAAGGACGTCGCTGCCGGCGCCCGTCTTGGCGCTGGGTCGATTGGCCTTCGGATCCGAGGGCGACCAGAGACGCGGCGGCCCGCTGGAAAAGCCGAGCACGCCGACCCGAGCGTCGGCAAAGCGACGCTCGACGTCCTGGAGCGCCGCGAGCGCGCGCTGGTGGCGATCCTCGTCCCCAGCGGGCAGTAACATGCGACGCGACTGGTCCACGAGCACGACGACCCGCGGCCCCACCAGGTTGCCGCCGGCTTCGACGCGAACCGGGCGCAGCACGGCGCCGGCCACCGCGAGGGTGCTCACAACGCCCGTTACGGCAATCAGCACTCCGTGCCGTTCGCGCCGCACGAGCTCCAGCACGAGCAGCGCGAGCGACGCCGCCAAGAGGCCGAGGGCGAGCACGACAGCTGCGGTCGGTACGTCCTCCGAGAGCGCCAGG
>DASWGX010000576.1:0-16917 GCA_036393455.1 Polyangiaceae bacterium | reverse complement strand
TCTCTTGTGGCTGCTGACGAGCCGGGGCCGCTTGAACCAAACCGCCCTCGCTCTCGCGGACGCCGTGCCGATGGCGGCGATGGCGGTCGCGATCGGCGTTTCCGGCTACGTCGGCTGGGATCAAGAATCTCAGCGCTACGGCGTCACCGTCGCGGCCATGATGCTCTCGATGGCGCGCGTCCTAGTCGTGCCGAGCACCTGGCGGAGAACCCTCGTACTGTCTCTGCTCGTTTCCCTGGGACCGCTGACCGCGGCATTGCTACGAACGCTTGATCCGATGCCCGGCATCGACGCCTCTGCGCGCGGTCCGCTCGTCGTTGCCTGCCTCTGGGGCTCCATGTCGGTCGCGCTCTCGGCGCTCGGCTCCAAGATCATCTTCGGGCTGCGCCGCGAAATTCGCGAAGCGCGCGAGCTCGGACAATACACGCTCGGAGAAAAGCTCGGCGAAGGCGGCATGGGCGCCGTCTACCTCGCGAAGCACCGCATGCTGCGCCGGCCCACCGCCGTCAAGCTCCTGCCGCCGGACAAGGCCGGACAGACCGCGATCGATCGCTTCGAGCGCGAAGTCCAAACGACGGCAACGCTCCGGCACCCGAACACCGTCTCCATCTTCGACTACGGCAGAAGCCCCGACGGCATCTTCTACTACGCCATGGAATACCTCGAAGGCGTCGATCTCGCGACACTGGTAGAGAAAGAAGGACCGCAGCCCGAGCGCCGCGTCGCCCACATCCTGCGTCAGGTCTGTGGCTCGCTCGCCGAAGCGCACGCGCGCGGCTTGATTCATCGCGACATCAAGCCCGCCAACATCATCCTCGCCGAACAAGGCGGGGAGCCGGACTTCGTAAAAGTGGTGGACTTCGGCCTGGTCAAGGATCTCTCCACGCCGTCGGACTTGACCCGAGACGACGCGATCTCCGGAACACCCGCCTACCTTGCGCCCGAGTGCGTCACCGAGCCCGAGCTGGTCGGCCCGGCTTCGGACATCTACGCCCTGGGAGCGGTCGGCTACTTCCTGCTCACCGGCACCCACGTATTCCCAGGCAAGACAGTCGTCGAAGTCGTCGGTCACCACTTGAACACCACCCCGGAGCCGCCGTCCGAGCGGCTCGGGCGTAACGTCGACGCGCGTCTCGAAGCCACGATCCTTGCGTGTCTAGCGAAGCGGCCGGAAATGCGGCCCGAGAGTGCGAGAGCGCTGCGGGAGATGCTGGGTGCGGAGAGCGCTGGGAGTTAGGACCAGAACTCGTCGCAGGCATGAAGGTCGAAAAGGCGCTCCTTGCGGTCCATGATCCGGCTGTTCTTGACCTCGAAGGCGATGCAGCATCCGACGTCCAGGCGCTTGCCGTTCCGCTCCGCGGTCTTGTGATGAACGCCTATCACGCGGCCATCCTCGCTCTTGAACAGTTGCTTCAAGGTAGCCTTGAAGGTCCCGTTCGTCTTCCCGCCGTAGCGCCCGAATTGGGCGAACGTCGCGTCGCAACTCCTCGTGGGGTCACGCGCACCTGCGGTCGCGCGACGCCGTTTCCATGTTGAACATCCGGAAAACTCCTCGAACTGGCCCCGAAGCAGCGCGCCTCGACGAACTAAACTAGCTGTTGCCGCGCGGCGACCTCACGGAAGGTTTCGGTTCCGGGGCGGGCAATCGGCGGATCCCTTTGAGAAGACACGCGGCTCGCAATGAAACCCAGGCGGACTGCGCGTTGCCGCCGCGTGGGGTCGTCTGTCTGCGGAGGATTGCGCCGCGACGCTGCACCTCATCGGATGGGAGGAAGGGAGCGCGCAAGTGGGCGGTGAGCGTCGGCCTCCGGTCCGCGATTTTTTGGAGCTGTGCGGTCGCATCGAATTGCCTATAGTTAGCGCGCGAACCATCCCAACCTCATGGCTACTTCTGCCTTTCACCTTGCCTTGGACAGCCTGAATCAGGGCGCTGCGGAACACGTTCGCAGGGCGCTGGAAGCATGGACCGCACATTCCACGCTCGGGCAAGTGTGTCGCAATGTCGCCGATGAAACCGCGCTCGCAGCAGGCGACTTCGTAGGTCTACTGAACGACTTCGCAGCTCGCTTGGAAGCCGGCCAACCATTCGTAGACGCCTGGGCCGAGAGCTGCCATCGCCACCAGCGAAGGGGGCGTCAGCTTCTCGGCACCGAGTGTCCCGTGATTCTGGGCCGAGCCCGGGGGCTGGACGATCATGCCGCAAGTATCGCAAGAGCATCCCGGGGTAGCGGCGACATTACGAAGGCTCAGGCCAAGCGACTCTTGCTCAAGTACGCTGGGTCTCGCAACTTGGCGGACTTCGAGCCGTTTCTGCGCGACGCACCCCTTGGCAACTATCTCGTCTGGGCAACCTTCAACGCGGGCGACACAAGCGCGAATCCTTTTGATCGTCTTCCAGACAAGCACGCGCAGATTCGCACCGTGCTTGCGCTCGGAAGCTCAGACGAGGCTTTGATCCTCTTGGCATGGAGCCACGCCGATTGCGGCGCGCCACCCCTTCATCGGCCGACTGTCGCCGACGCTGAGATGTGTGTATCCTATCGACCCTACCCCGCGCCAGATGCCCCGTGGGGCTTCACCTCGCCTCTCGCGCCGAATCCGTGGGGGCTCGATCCTCAACCCGAAGTGGTGATGCGGCAATTGGCGGGCACTGGTTTGCTGCTTCCGTTTCGGGTCGTAAGGGCGTAGGTTTCAGCTTGATGATGGCATCGGCGCCCCTCGATGAGCTCGGTCACGAAGAGCTTCGCGCATGGCTTGCTCGAGCCCTCAGCGGCATGGAGCCATTACCGCGCCTCACGCCCGACGAAGCGCCGCACCTTGCGATTCTTCGGCTCGAGAAGACGCTAAAACCCGCCATCCGTGACTCACTGCGTGACGCTCACCTCAAGCTCGTTCGCGACTTCTGTCTCGAGGGACATGGAGAGCCGTCCTACCTCGAGGAACTGCTTTCGCTTGCTTCGGCGTTCCGGGATCCCGAGGCAGCGGAGTTGCTCGCGGATCTGGCGCTCAGGTTTCCGGAGCTGGCTCACCTCGCCATGAAGACTCGCCTCCCTGTCTTGGCGGCGCTCGTCGATATGCCGCCGCCACGCTCATCCGAGTACTGGAAGGCGCTCCTGGTGCAAGATCGCGAACACTATTCGGGCATGGCACTCTCCGGTACGCTCGCCAGCAATCCGAATGAAGCTGTCTCCCTGCTGCCTGCCATGCCGGATACGGTCCGTGCGGGGCAAGCCGCCGCCCTCAAGATCGACCTCACTTGGGACGAGCTGCCCCCGGCGCAGCGTTTCGCATTCGTCGACCGGGTTCGTGACGTACTTGCGCAGTGCAGTTCGAGCTTCAGAGGTCCCGTCGCGGCCTGGGTGGCGTCGAAACAGCCCGCAGCTTGTGGAACTAGCTCGAGCCTTCGACTTGGCATCTGCAAGGTGCTCGGCGACAGCGATTCCTCGCCGAAGACTCGGACGCCCAAGCTTTGCTCGGAGCCGGATGGGGGCTCACCGGTGGCCGCCTAACCCATGAGCCAAGCCGGTCCGGCTGCCCCGTTTATCACGTTCTACTCATTCAAGGGAGGCGTAGGCCGTAGCATGGCCCTGATCAACACGGCCGGGATCCTCGCCGGCCGCGGCTTTCACGTCCTGGTCATCGACCTCGATCTGGAAGCGCCAGGGCTGTCCTACCTGGATCCGGCGGCGCCCGCGCTCCCCGATCCATCAGACCTGAGCGTACCGTGGACGGAGCCAGTGCACCGTCTCCACCTGGGATTCGTAGACCTCTTGAGCGACGCGAAGCAGCGCGGCAAGGACGCGGACCTATTCACGCTCGATCCCAAGGACTTGGCCGAGCGCTACACCCAGGCCTACCGCCTCCCGGAAGAGCTCCAGGCCGAAGGTGGCTCCGTCCACATCATGCCCGCCGGCAAGCTCGACGACAGCTACGCCCGGCGCTTCGACGCCCTGAACCTGCGTGGCCTGTATCAGGAAGGCCTGGGCGAGCCGCTGATCCGCGCGTTCAAGAAGACATTCGCGGAATGCGGCGTGTACGACTACGTTCTCGTCGACAGCCGGACGGGTTTTTCGGATGAAGCTGGCATTTGCACGCGCGACCTCGCCGACTACTTGATGATCCTGAGCGGACTGAACCGGCAGAATGTCGAAGGCACGGCCGAGTTCCTGAAAGCCCTGCGTGCCGCAACACTCGGCAAGGCGCCGACGTTCGACATCATCTTGAGCCCCGTTCCGAACGGGGAGGACGCACTCTTGGACGACCGCGAGGAGAAAGCCAAGGCAGCGTTTCAAAATGCGTGGCAACACGAGGTCGAGCTCGAGTTGCAGATCCCGTACCATCCTCAGCTTGCTCTCACGGAAGAGCCCCACATCTTCCGGCGACGCCGAGGGTACCTTTTTGAGGCCTATCGCGACGTCGAACGGCGCCTGCTGGAGGCGATCGGTCATGACGCACCGGCTGTGTACGGCCAAGTTCAGCGGGCACTCGACCAAAGAGACTACCCAAGCGCGCTGACCGCGCTGCGGCGCCTGGTTCGACTGGACAAGGGAAGGCAAACGTTAACGAATTTCGCCTCCTTGATCACGCAAAGACAGTGGCAGACGAAGGGCGAAGATGTAGTTCCCAAGGAGACTGTCACACTCGACAAGCTGCTCCGCGACGACAATGGGCGAACAATCGTGGAGTTTGTCGTCAACAACCTGGATGAGCGGGAACCCTCGCTGGGAGGGTTTCTCTGGTGGTTGATGAAGGCCGACGTTGATCTGGCTGACCGATTGTACCAGCGGCTTGTCGACGCAAGGCCTCACGACGCATCGACGCTGTTGGGCTACGCCCACTTCCTGGCGGACGGGCACCGCGACGCTGAGCGAGCGGAAGAATACTATCGGCGGGCGGTAGACACGTTACCAAAGTGGGTCGCCCCGATCCGCGTGCTTGCGACCTTCCTTTGGCACGTCCGCGGAAATCCCGACGCCGCCGAGGGCTTCTACAAGCGGGCAATCGAAGTGGATCCACAGGATCAGGCGAGTCTGGTCCTGTACGCTCGCTTCCTAACTGATCAGCGTGGCGACCTGGACGCAGCGGAAGGTCTCTATGAGCGAGCGATCGAAGTGGACCCGGGGGACGTGGCGAGTCTGGTCCTCTGCGCGATTTTCTTCGCCGATCAGCGCGGAAACCTCGATGCAGCCGAGGCCTATTTCAAGAGGGCAATCCAAACGAACCCCAAGGACAGTCGAAGTCTTCGGCTGTACGCGACCTTCCTCGGCCGGCACCGCAGGAACCTCGATGCTGCGGAGGCCTGGTACAGGAAAGCGCTCGACGTCGACCCCGACGACGCGACGAAATCCGAGTTCGGGCAGTTTCTCGCCGGTTGTGGTCGCTTTCAGGAGGCCGAGGAGATGCTTCGCTCCGCTACCAAGCATCCAGAGCAATTCGGCGCCAGCAAGACGGCTGAACTCTACTTCTCTCTCTGGCTGGTGTCGCGGGTGCGTCAGCGCGACGAGAAATCTTGGGAAGCGGGGTTCAAGTACCTTCTGCAAAAGGGTTTCAAGCGATTCCGGTCGACCTTCGATCACATGCTCGAACAAGCCGCGAAAGTGCTCCCACCAGAGGATATGGACTACGCTAAAGCGCTTGCGGCGGCGTTTCTCGATGAACGCAAGATGAAGCATCTCGACAAATACGAGCGGTGGCAAACGCTCGAAGCTCGAGATCCCGGGCGATAGCAACCAACCACAGCGGCTCGCCATCGAGCGTAACTGACGCCGTCGCCGTGCACTGCCTTCCTCGCTGTCCCTTCTGCCATCAGCGCCACTCCGCCTCACGCTGCACAGCTCGAACGCTTGCCCGTGCCGCGTGAACAAGTCTCGATCAGTAGGTTAGACCGCTCCCGTATCTGCCGATGAAAAGGGGCCATCGCCCGTCGAGGTCCCGCCGGGACGAAGTCGGCACCAGGAGCGGCCTTACCGCGGCATCCCCTCCCCCGCCGCATCCGTCCCTTCGCCGTCACTCTCAGTCACCCCTCGCGCGAGCGCGCCGACGCACCCCGCAAATCCCACGTCCGCGGCCGCGGCCTTCGCACACGTCGCTGCGTCCATGAACCAGCGTCCGCCCTTCACGGCGATCGAATGCGCATCCACGCCGACCAAACGATACGTGTCGTCGCACGCCCAGGGCCCAGCGTCGGTCGGCCTACTCTGCGCGTCCGCTACCGGTCCGAAGAGGCGCAGTTCTTCGGCAGCTTGCCGATAGTGAAAAGCGAGCGCCTCGCCGTCCGCGCGGCGCCAGGTTCCCATCGGCGCACCGGGCGACAGTGGCTCGAATTGCCAGGCTTGGCACGCTCCACCTTCCGCAACGCGGACGAAGAGCTGGGCACGCGCGCGCTGCAACGACGCGAGCGTTTCGCCGGGCAAGGCGTCGCAGAAGTAAACGAGGAGGCGTTCGTCGGTCACGACGTCGTCGAATTCGAGGGCGTCTTTCTGCCATTGTCCCGAAAATTCGCGGTCGAAAGCTTCGACCTGCTTCACGAGCTTGGCCATCGACCGGAGCGGCATGCTCGCGCCGCAACGCTCGTCCCTGAGGAATGACGCCGGCAGCGCGCCAAGCGAGAGCGTGCCGGCGCGCTGCTCGGCGCTCAGCAACGACTTGAGGCTTCCGGCGTCGAGCTCGTCGCAAGCACAGCGGGGCAGCGCGTCCCCGAGCGCGGTGCGCAGCCGCAACCAGCGTTCGCCGGCCGGTGCGGTCTCCACGCTTTCGACCGCGGCAGCGAGGGCCGAACAGCTCGAGAAGCTGGCGTAGCCCTGGCGCGCGAGCGCGCGGCGCGCCGCGGCGTCGGGCTCCGTGAGCAGGCGCGCGGCAAGCTCCTGCGCCTGGGTCGACGCGCCGTCCACCGCGGGGAGCGCCTCGGCCCGCACCAGGAGGCGCAAGTCGATATCGGCCGGCACCGCGCGCAGGAAGGCACGCACCGTACGCACGTCGACGTCAGCCGCGGCAGCAAGATAGAGGGTAGGCCGTTCCGCATCGCCCGTCCCGGTGCTCTGCCGCCATGCCGCTATCCACTCGTGAGCGCGCGCCGCGCGTTCGACGAGGGTGCCTCCGGACGTGCGGTGTTCGTTCAAAGCAACGTGGCTCGTGCCAATCTCGAGCACGGCGCCCGTGCCGGGGATGCGGCCGAGCTCGCCGCGCGGCAGCTCGACGGAAAGCGACGTCGCGAGCGCGCGTTCGGGCAGCGCGGCGACGAAGCGGACGAGGTCGGCTTGTCGCTCTTCGCACGTCAGCGGGTCCGCGGGAGCATTTTCGGCGCTCGCCGGGGGGCGCGACGAGCACGCGAGGGGCGGCAAGAGCGAGAGCCAGACGCCGGTCGAAAGGGCGCGAAGAGGCGGGGCGAACGCGCCGGACGTCATGCCGGCGCTGCTCTTAGCACGAGCGGCGTCGATCGGGCTAACCCGCGCTGCACACTCCGAGCTCCGTCCCTTCGCGCGCACAGTGCGCCGAACCCGGGCCGGCGCAGTCGCATACGGACGGTCCCGGCGTGCAATCGACGCCTTCGAGATCCTCGACGTACTGTTCGTAGCCGCGCTGGTTGACCGCCGAGAAGGTGCACTGACACGAGCTGCAAGCCTCGCCGGTCGGGATCACGCGGCAATCTTCCTCGTTCTCGCAGCTGCGCTCGTAGTTTTCGGCTTCGATGTAGAGCGGGTCGCGCGCAGTGCAAAGGCCCATCGCGGTGCACGCGGCGAGCTTGACGACGCAAAGCACGGCGGGACAGACGATGTCGATCGAACCGGGCGGGCACTCGATGGCCTCCCAGTCGCTTTGATACTTCTCGACGGCACCGCGGTTCACGGAGGCGTTCGGGCAACCGGGACAGGCGCACGCGTCACCCTCGAGGACGAGCTCGCACTCGTCGTCGTTGCCACAGCTTTGCTCGTAGTCTTCGGCCCATTGCGAAGTCGAAGAACCGCCGCCGGCGCCGCTCGTGCTGCCGCCGCTGCCGGTCGACCCACTGCCCGTGGAGCCGCTGCCCGTGGAGCCGGAGCCGGACGTTCCGGAACCGGTGGTGCCGCTGCTCGTGCTGCCAGAGGTGGAAGTAGTGCCCGTCGAGGACGACGCTGTCGCGCCTTGCGCGCCTCCGGTGCCGCTGGCCGCCGAGGCAGTGCCGCTGCCGCCACCTTCGTTGCCGGTTCCGGACGCGCCGTCGCTCGACGTTTCGAAAGCGCTTCCGCCGCACGCCGGCGAAAACAGCGACAGACCGAAGGCGGTCGCGAGACCGAGCGAACACCCCCACTCGACCATCGATCGTTTGAACGATCGCCCGAACGATCGTTTGAAGCCACCAAGTGTAAGACGTAAGGTCATGCGGCCAAGCATAGCACCCGGTTTTTCATGAAGCCCCCTCGCCTCTCCCGGCTCGGCCTTCCGAAGCTCGACCTCTTGGGACACAAGAACGGGTTGCGACGCGCGTGGGACTACTGCGCGCGCGTTCCGGGCGGAGCGCGACTGTTCGACGCGTTGATCGCGTTCACCATTCCCTACACCGGAAGCATCCGACCCCGCGTCCTCAGCGTCGAGGTCGGGCGCGCGCGCGTCGAGCTCCGCGACCGGCGCAGCGTGCGCAACCACTTGAACAGTATTCACGCCGTCGCCCTCGCGAACCTCGCGGAGTACGCCGGCAATCTCGCGCTGGCCTATTCGCTGCCCGACGGCGCTCGCTTCATCGTGAAGCGGCTCAGCATCGACTACGAAAAGAAGGCGCGCGGAGTGATCGTCGCGGAGGGACGTTGTCCGCCGATCGACACGACGGCGCGGCAGGAGCTCGAGGTGGTTTGCGACCTCGTGGACTCCGGCGGAAAGCGCGTCGCGCGAGCCGTGCTGGCGACACTCGTCGGTCCGATTTCCGGCTGAACGCGTTGCGGCGGATCTTTCGGCGCTCGCGCCGCGGCCGCGGCGGCTTTACGGAGCTCGAGGGGCCGCGTACGCTTGCAGCGCCGTCGAGGTCCGCGCCTTTGAACGTCCTTTTGATCAACCCGAATCGCGAGCAGATGCCGTGGCCGGCGCTGCCCGTCGGCTTGTGCATGGTGGCAACCGCCGTCGCCGCCGCGGGCCACGACGTCGAAGTGCTCGACCTGACGTTCAGCCGCGAGCCGGCGCGTGAAACCAAGGCGAAGCTCTGCGAGCGAGCGCCGGACGTCGTCGGCCTCACGATTCGCAACATCGACAACTGCAACTTCGAGCTACCGCTGTTCTACTTGAAGGAGATCCGCGACGCCGTCGTCCGGGTGATTCGCGACGCCTTGCCGTCGGCGAAGATCGTGATCGGCGGCAGCGCGGTGAACGTGTCGCCGGCGGACTGCTTCGACTACCTCGAGGCCGACTACGCCATCGTCGGCGAGGGGGAAGAGGCGATGCCGCGTCTGCTCGACGCGCTCGCGGGCAAGCGCGCGCTCTCGGAAGTGCCCGGCCTGGTCCGGCGCGAGGCAAGGAGCTCGGCGCTCTTGCCGATCCTCGACACGGGGCGTCTCGGCCGCGGTGAGCCGGCGAACGGCCGCGCCGTCGTCGCGGAGCTCGCCAGGGGCACGCGGAGCCGGGCCTTTCACTGGGTCGACCTGCGCCGTTACGCGACGCACGGCAGCCCGTATTCGATCCAGACCAAGCGCGGCTGCGCACTGAAATGCAGCTACTGCGTCTACAACAACATCGAAGGGCACGCTTACCGGCTGCGAACCGCCGCGGACGTCGCCGACGAAATCGAGGAGGTGGTGACGGAGCACGGCGTGCGCCAGGTGGACTTCGTCGATTCCACGTTCAACTTGCCGCTTCACCACGCGCGCGCTCTCTGCGACGAGCTCGCGAGCCGAGAGCTGGGCGTCGACTTCAGCACGATGGGCTTGAACCCCGCGGGAGTGAGCCCGGAGCTCGTGCGCGCCATGCAGCGGGCCGGCTTCAAGTCCGTCATGTGCACGCCCGAGAGCGCGTCCGGAGTGACGCTGAAGACGCTCAACAAGGGCTTCAAGAAGCACGCCGTGCTCGAAGCCGCGCGCTGCCTGCGCCAAGCGGGCCTGCCCACCTATTGGTTTTTCATGCTCGGCGCTCCGGGGGAGACCATGGCCACGGTGCGCGAGACGCTGAGCTTCTGCGAGGAGCACATTCCTCCGGGCGACATGGTGCTCTTTTCCACGGGGATTCGCGTCTATGCGGGCACGCCCCTCGAGCGCGTGTGCAAAGACATGGGTTGGTTCGACGCCGACGATCCACTCTTCATGCCGTCCTGGTTCCTATCGCCGGACATCGACCTGCAGGAGCTCTATGGGCTTTTGGTCTCGGCCGCCGCCCGCCACGAAAACTGGATGACGAACGCCGAGACCATCGTGAGCCCGGCCTTCGCGCGCGTGATGAAGGGCGCCTTCCGCGTGCTCGGCTGGAAGGGCCCATTCTGGCAGCACTTGCCGAAGCTCTTCCGCTGGGCGAGTCGAGTCGGCGTTCGCCAGCGCGGGCTCTCGGAACACGCCGAAGTCGTGCGCCGGATCAGCGACGTGGCCCACCATCACTGACGCGAACGACACGGTTGACCGAGCCGGTCCCCGAGGCTAGTCCTTAGCTCACGATGAGCTTGCGAGGAGCTTGCGAGGAGCTTGCGAGGAGACAATGCAGCATGGCGACCACTAGGCGGGCAGGATTGCCGCGGGCGGGATTGCGGACGGCAGAAAACGGACGGGTAAGCTTCGGTCGAGCCGGCGTCTGGGCCGTCGCGGCCGCCTGCGGCGCCTGCAGCGCGGGAGGCGGCGGGGACGACATGGGCGGCCGAAACAGCGGCAGCACCGGGTCGTCCAGCAGCTCTTCGAGCTCCAGCAGCGGCGGCATCGACCTCTCCGGCTCGTCTTCCGGCGGTGGCGGAATTCAGCCCGGCACCAGCTGCGGCGACGGGATTCTGCGCGGCGTGATCCGCGATTTCCACAACACCTTCCCCGACATGGAACCGGCGCACTCCGGCAAGAGCGACAACGCCGACGATCTCGGCATCGTCCAGCCGATGCTCGGAGCGGATCTGAAACCCGTGTACGCGGGGCCCGCGACCGGAACGGTCACGACGACTGGGCCCGAGAACTTCGACAAGTGGTACCGCGACGATCCGGTCAACCTGCCGCTCGACCTCGACCTGCAGTTCGAAGACCCGGACGGCGATGGCGTCTTCACCTACGACAACCAGGCGTTCTTCCCGATCGACGGCCAGGGCTTCGGCAACGAACCGCCCGACCCCAGCCACAACTATCACTTCACCTTCGAGCTCCACACTTTGTTCGAGTACGAGGGGCGCGGAGAAGAGTTCAAGTTCGTGGGCGACGACGATGTGTTCGTTTTCATCAACGGCAAGCTCGAGGTGAATCTCGGTGGCGTTCACGGGCCGCGTGAAGGCTCCATAGCGCTCGATACGCTCGGCCTCACGCCGGGGGAAAGCTACCAGCTCGACTTCTTCTTCGCCGAACGGCACGTCACCGCCTCGCACTTTCGCATCGATACGACGATCAAGTTCGTCGATTGCGGCATCACGGTCGAATAGGACGAAGGCGGCCGACAGCCTCTTCTGCCTGAAGGCGAGGGCCGAGCCAGCCGGGACAACGCCGTCCCGCCAAGCCTCATCCCGATCGCGCTGTCCAGGGACCAAAGAAACTCCTTTGACGCGAGGGTTCAGCCGTGAATTGATGCGGCGTCCCGCGAAACAGCGGGCGCCGAGAGGTACGGACCCATGCAGCAGAGCTCGACGCACCACACCCAACAACCACCGGGCGGCTACGGTCCCCCGGGCGGTCCGCCCGGTGGCTATGGGCCACCTGGTGGTGGCGGCGGGTACGGGCAACCTCCGGGCGGTGGCTACGGGCAACCTCCGGGCGGTGGTTACGGGCAACCTCCCGGCGGTGGCTACGGGCAACCTCCGGGCGGCGGCTACGGGCAACCTCCGGGCGGCGGCTACGGGCAACCCCCGGGCGGCGGCTACGGCCAGCCTCCCGGAGGCTACGGCCACGGACCCGGCGGCTTCGTCCCTCCGATGGCACGACCGCCAGGCGGCGGGGGCAACCCGGCAGATCGCGTCTCGCTGCCTGCGACGTTGATGATGGTCGTTGCCATCATTTCCATTCTCTGGAACGTCGTGGCGCTGCTCCTCAACATCCTGGGGATGGGGTTCGGGACGATGTTCGCGGGCAGTGCTGGAGACGCCTTCGGCCAGGTGTTCTCGGGCGCCCTGGGGATTGTCGCCGTATCCGTCGCGCTCCTGATCGACGGCTTCGTCATCTTCGGCGCCATGAAGATGAAGAAACTGGAAAGCCATGCGCTCGCGGTCGTCGCCGCGGTGCTCTGCGCACTGCCGTGCTCGTTGTGCTGCATCTTCAACACGCCCATCGGGATCTGGGCCGTGGTGGTGCTCCTCGATCAAAACGTGAAGGCCGCCTTCACGAGCTAGGCGGCAGAGAAGCCCTCGTTCCGACGCTGCACCGCGCCCAGGGCACCCGGCAGCGAGAGCATGAAAGATTCCGAGAGGTTCGCCGGCCTTACGAACCAGGGCGCACGAATCCGGCTCCCTTTTTTCCGATACTTCGGAAGCCTTTCACGACACCGGTTCAGACGCGCCGCTCGGCAGAGAAGAACTGGGGAAGAGCCTGCCGCTTCGCGTTTGACACTCAGCGCACTTGGAAGCAACCTTTCGGGGCCATGGGAGCTTCGAATGCCAGGGTGCGCCCTGTTTCCTTATTTGCCATCCTTCTTGTCATAGCGGCTTACGCCGGTTGCTCGGGTCGTCCGCAAGGCAACGTCGTCGAGGGCAGCGGCAGTCCAACGAGCTCGAGTAGCGCGGCTACTGGAACCGGTCCCGGAAGCGGTACGGGCGGAAGCTCGAGCACGGGCGCCGGCGGAGGCTCGAGCACGGGCGGCTCCACCGCGGCGGCCACCGGCAGCGGCGGCTCGGGCGCCACGAGCACGGGCGCCGGCGGCATGGTGATGAACGACGACGCTTCCTGCACCAGCTTTCCGGCGCAGAACGAACGCTTCGATAGGATTCAAGAGAGCCTCCCCGAAGCTCAAGCGATGTTCGATCAGCTGCAGCCGGCCGAGCGCCTCGCGATCCTGAGCGGCCCGGACTTCGAGGCCGGCTGCTCCGACTTCAACTGTTTCGACTCCCTCGGTGTGTCGCGCGTCGACTATCTCCCCTTCAAGATGCGTGACGGCCCGCGCGGCGTGCGCGGCGACATCGACGGCCTGCGTTCGACGGCGTTCGCCGTCTCGATGGCACGGGCGGCGAGCTTCGACCTCGATCTCGAGTTCCAGGTGGGAAAGCTCATGGCCGCGGAGCTCCGCGCGCTGCGCTCCGACATCATGCTCGCGCCCACCATCAACACGCTGCGGCATCCCGGCTGGGCGCGGGCTCAGGAAACTTACGGTGAGGACCCGGTGCTGCTCGGTGAAATGGGCGCGGCGTTCGTGCGCGGCTTTCAGGACGGCCCCACCGGCATGCCCGCGTGCCCCAAGCACTTCGCCGGCAACAACACGGACGAGAACCGCGGCGGCGGCAACGCCGTGGCGGCCAACATGATCGTCGACGAACAGACCTTGCGCGAGAACTACACGCGCGCCTTCCAGATCGTCGTCGAAAAGTCGGATCCGGCCTGCATCATGGCCGCCTACAACGACCTGAACGGCGAGGCGTGCACACAGAACGCCCACCTCTTGACGGACATCCTGAGAAGCGCGCCCGACAGCGAGCACCAGGGCTTCGGCTGGACGGGGTTCGTCGTGTCGGACTGGTGGGCGACCAATCCGCCCGGCGTCGGCGCGGACGCGATCGCATCGGGCCTCGACGTCGAGATGCCGACCAACGACGCGTTCCAGGAGCTCAGCACCGCCCAGGCGTCGGACATCGACCGCGCCGTGCGACGCGTGCTCGACGTGCGCGCCACCTTCGGCCAGCTGAGCGAAGCCTACCGTGACGAGCGGGGCCAGGCGCCCAACACCGGCATCGTCGACACGCAAGCCCACGTCGATCTCGCTCTCGAAACCGCCTTGAAGGGCGCCGTGTTGCTGAAGAACGAGGGGGTCTTGCCGCTGGGCGCCAAGGCGACGGAGCTCGAGATGGGCACGGCCGCAGTGGCGAGCATCGTGGTGCTCGGGCCGGATCGCAATCTACCGATCGCGAACACCGGTAGCGGAGCGCACGGGCTGGGCGATCGCGGCAGCAGCAATAACACGCCGCCGCACGCCGTCTCGTTCTTACAGGGCATCAGCGCGCGGGCGAGCGGCATCGAAGTGACGGACAGCGCCGACGCGAGCGCCGCGGCGGGCAAGACCATCGCCATCATCCCCGTGACGATGGCGCACGAGGACGAGGGCGAGGCCTACGGCGGCGGCGGCGACCGCGACAGCCTCGGGCTCGCGGGCCCGGAGCCGAGGCACTGGACGACCAAGCCCACCGCGTTCATCAACGCGGCGCGCGCGGCGGACGCCAACGTCAAGATCGTCGTGCTCTTGGCGGTGGGAAGCGCCATCGTCATGGAGGACTGGGCGGACTCCGCCGATGCCGTCGTGCAGACCTTTTACCCGGGCCAGGAAGGCGGAACGGCCGTTGCCCAGCTCTTGTTCGGCGACGTGAATTTCGGCGGCAAGCTCCCGTTCACCGTAGCTACGAACCCCTCCCACTACCCCACCTTCGGCAATACCGCGCCGAGCGTTACCTTCGAGTACCTGCACGGCTACCGCCGCTTCGAGGCGAACGGCACCGCGCCGCGCTTCTGGTTCGGTCACGGGCTCAGCTACACGACCTACGAGTACAGCAATCTTCAAGTGCTGTGCCCGAGCGGTATCTCGGCGGCGGGTCGGCTCAACGTACAAGTGACCGTGGCCAACACGGGCAACATGACAGGCACCGAAACCGTGCAGCTCTACGTCAGCTTTCCGGCCAACGGCAAGAACCGTCCCCCGAAGGAACTCAAGGCGTTCACGCGCGTGACCATCGAACCCGGCGCGTCGGCGGACGTACAGCTCTTCGTTCCAGCACGCGACCTCATGCACTGGGGCGACGCGGGCTGGGAGCTCGATACGGGCGAGCACGTGGTTCGCGTCGGACCGAGTGCCGATCCCGCGGCCCTCCTGTCGATGCCCTTCACCGTCAACTGACGTTACCAAGCCCTCAACATCGTTGCGGCCCGATGCGGGCCGTGCTCGAGTCTCGCCCGTGTCGCGTCCAGGTTCGCCGGTTCGTCCCACCGTTTCGTCCATTGCATTCGTTTGCGCGCTCCTCGTAGCCGGTGACGTTCTCGCCCAAGCGCCCGAGAGCGAAGTAGAACCCGGCAGTCCTGGCGGCGAGGAAGCGGGCGGCGAGGAGGCGGGCGCATCGGACGCCGCCGACGCCGAAACGGAAGCGCCCGCCGACCCGGAGAACGCCGATGCGGCGGCCGGCGCCGAGGCCAGCACCACGGCGGAAGCAGACGTCGACGTCAGCGCCATCCTCGAAGCAAAGCCGACGACCGTGCCCGCGCCAGGCGCGAGCGATGCCGTTGAAACGGCTCCCGGAGCCACGCGCTGCGGCGAGGCGCTGCACCAGGGCGACCACCCCGAGTACAAGGACGCCCGTTGCTTCGACGAAAAATTCGTGTTCGGCAACGTATCGCTCCACGGCAACCTCGAGCTCGATCTCGGCTACGCAACCTACGCCTACCCCGAGGTCGTGACCACGCCGACCGAAGCTTTCACGGATCTGCGCGGCCGCTTCGTGTTCGGCCCCGTGCTGCACCACGACTTCGGCTCGAGTGGCTATTTCTTCGAGGCAACAGGCCAGTTCGTGGCCTGGGTGCGCGAGCAGCCGAGCGTCTATCAAATCAACGTCGACGACGTGTACGCCCGCGTCGGCCACGCCGGCGACTGGGACTTTCAGCTCGGCCGCTTCATGACGTGGCGCGTCTACCACAAGGGGCTCGGTTTCGACCTCTACACGCTCGAGGACAACGGCGCGGCGGTCGCGCCCGGTCGCGTCGAGTACGGCGTCCACACCTACGAGGTCGACTACATTTTTTTGCGCAATTCACCCTACGTCGGGAGCGAAATCGCGGGGCGCGCCGCGGCCCACTACTACCCCGCGCGTTTCTTGGCGTTCGAGCTCGCCGGCGCCTACGGCCAGGCCGATGCCGGCGCAACCAACACGCTCGGCGGCCGCCTCGCCGCGGATCTCCACGTGAGCTTTCTGCGCGCCTCGCTGGGCGCCGAGTACCGCATGCAAGAGTCCGCCCTCGAACGGCGCGATCTGCTCCCGGACGGGAGCACGCTCGAGTGCGGCAATTGTGGGGCCTCGACCAACTTGGGCTTCGGCGGCGGCATCATCTTCAAGTACGGGCCCATCGAGGTGAGCGGCAGCGGCGCCAAGGGCTTCGACGATGCAAACCTCGCGACCAGCGGCGGCGACGGAGTCGCCGATCCCAACCCGGCCCAGAGCGGAGAGCGAACCAGCTTCGGCGGCTACCTCCAGGTCGACCCCGGGAGCCTGCTGTTCGGCCGCTCACTCATCGTGGGCGCGGGCGCGCACCGCACCGAGCTCGTGCTCGACAATTTCGACTACCAGGAGCACATCCAAGGGGCGGCGTACGTCGCGTTCCCGCTCGGCTTCAACGAAGCGATGATAAAGCTCGTCCTTTCGCGCGCCGAGCTCGAAGTGCTCGACGCCACCAACGTCGAAGGCACGGAGTTCATCCGCCGCGAGCGCAGCATGACCGCCGCGCGCTTCCGCGTGAGCTTCCTCTATTAGCGTTCTTAGGGCGGAACTCTGATTGCATTTGAGTCAAGTTTGGCGAGCGGCGATTACGCGGCAAGTTTCGCCTGGTCGCACCACTGCTCGATCGCCATTTCGAGCTTGTCGAAGGTGCGCCTCAAGGTCGAGTTCGG
>DASWGX010000575.1:0-2522 GCA_036393455.1 Polyangiaceae bacterium | reverse complement strand
GGCGCCGCATCCTGCTGCGCAGGCGCCGCCTCCTGCTGCGCAGGCGCCGCCTCCTGCTGCGCGGGCGCGGCTAGCGGCTCCGGCGCTTTCTCTTGCAGCGGCTCGGGCGGCGCTTGCGGCACGGGGTTCGGCGCGGCGCGTGCCGGCAGAGCGGCGCGGGGCGCGCTCGCACCATGAGACGCGTCCGACCGCGCGAGGGCGGGTTGGCGAACTTCGATCGCAACCGCGTTTTGTTCGACGTCCGCCAGTCGCTCGAAGTACTGCTGAACGTCCTTCTGACTCAGAACGCCCATCTTGCGCAGCCGGTGGCGTACGCGAACGTCGAATTGGTACTGCTGGCCTTGGCTCATCATTTTCTCCTGTGAGTGGTGCCGCGACCCAGTGCCGTCCCGGACTCGCGCGAGGGCTTTGACAACCGGCCATTCTCGTAGTCCGGGCGCCCGCCCGAAAGCAAGTGGTCAGGGGATATGAGGCTCGCGGAGGCCGGAAGGTCCCGCTCTCGAACCGCAGCCGCCTCGCCGAGCTCCTCGGACGTCGCGGGGCGCACCGACTCTATTTCGAGCACGAAGCGCACACGCTGACCGGCAAGCGGGTGATTGGCGTCGACCACGACGCGTTCGTCGTCGACGTCCAGCACCTGAAGCGCCACGGCCGCGCCGGATTCGGTTTCTGCTTCGTAACAGTCTCCCGGCGCGGTATCGGGCGGGAACTCGCCGCGCTCGAACTCCGTGATACGCGCCGGGTCGCGCTCTCCGAAGGCGTCCTCGGGCTCGAGCACGATCTGTCGCTCCGACCCCGTGCCGGCACCCTCGAGAACTGCTTCGAGCTTGGCCGGAACCTGCGCGAAGCCGTGCAAGTAGGTCAGCGTCGGGTTGCCGTCGTCGATGCGGCGGCCGTCCGCGTCGTAAGCCCGATAGCTCAACGAAACCAGCATTTCGGGACCCACCAGAAACCCGGTGACGGCGCGACTGCGGGAGGTTCGACGTGCCATGCTTCAGTCGAACTCGGGCGCCGCAATGCGTCCTTCGACGGCGCTGGCGGCAACCACCCATGGGTTCGCGAGGTAGACGAGACCTGGACCGCTCCGCCCCGGGTAGTTGCGGTTGATGGAGCTCACGGTCACTTGCTCCGCGCGTTCGGATACTCCCGGCCCGGCCCGAATGCAGGCGCCGCAACTCGGCTCGACCAGGACGGCGCCAGCGCGCTCGAAAAGCTCGACATAGCCCGCCTGCTCCGCGTAGCGCCGAATCCGGAGCGAACCGAACTGAATGAACAGGCGAACCCCGGGCGCGACACCACGCCCCTCACGGACGGCGCGCCCGAGCACCGCAGCGTACATGTCCATGTCCGCGCGCTTACCGCCCGTGCAGGACCCGGCGTATGCGATGTCGATCGACACTTTTCCGCCGTGCCGCGCACTGAGCTCCCTCAGCGGAATCGCATTCCTGGGGTCCCCGGGAAGGGCAACCATGGGCTCCACGATGGCAAGGTCGAGGCAGACACTGTGCGCGTAGAACGCATCCGGATCCGCCTGGACGCGGCGTTTCATCAGGTTTTCGCGTGAAAAGCCGCGCTCCCGCACGAGGTAGTCGAGGACGGCATCGTCCGCCTCCATGATGCCTGTGAACGCGCCGGCTTCGACGGCCATGTTCGTCATTGTGGCGCGTTCGTCGACTTCGAGCGCCGCGAGCCCCGAGCCGGCGAACTCGAGCACGGAGCCGCGCACCTTCCCGGCTTCGAACAGCGGCAACCGAAACAAGGCGAGCATGATGTCCTTGGCGCACACTCCGCGCGCGAGCTTGCCCGTGAGCTCGACGCGAACGCTCGGCGGCACGCGCACCCTGACGTCGCGCGTGTACCACGCGTTCGCGATGTCAGTGCTGCCGACGCCGAACGCCAGACATCCGAGCACTCCCGCCATGCACGTATGCGAGTCCGTCCCGACGACGAGCTCGCCGGGCAGGGCCAGTCTCTCGATCACGAGATTGTGACAGATGCCCTCGCTCGCTTCGCCGGCGCCCGACGTGAAGCCGGCGATGCCGTGCCGCTTCGCGAACCGCTGCTGCACGACGTGGAGCTTTCGAGCTTGAACGTCGAGCCCGCGCTCGCGGTGCGCCTCGGGCATCACTTGATCGAGCAGCGTCAGATGGTCGCGAAACGCGTAAACGCTCTCGGCGGCCTCTACCGCGGCGTCCGCTCCGAAAGCCTCCACGAACAGGTGCTCGGCCATGGCCGTCACGTAGTCGTGCGAAAACCGGTGATCGGCTCGCGCAAATAGGGAATCGCCCGGCGCTACCGCGCTGACGCCGGCACTGGCTGACGTGGCATCGACGACGGCGTGCGCGGCCAGAATCTTCTCGCTCAGCGTCATCGGTCGCGCCCGTGTCGTGACGGGCGGTGGCCGCAGCTCGCCGAGAAGTCGCCTTCGGTTGTAGGCGAAAAGGCCCCCGGCCAGCACGACGCCGCGGGCGATTGCATCCGCGCCGTCGCAAAACGTCTCGGCGGGCACGTCCTCGCCGCGC
>DASWGX010000574.1:0-1680 GCA_036393455.1 Polyangiaceae bacterium | reverse complement strand
GTGGTTCCGCGCGCCGTGGTTGCCGAGCTCGAGCCCGTGCTGCGCGGACTCATGCGGCCGAATACCAAGCTCTCGTTTTCGCTGGCGGAACAGACGCGACGGGTCCGGATGGACCCGACGCAGCTCGAGCAGGTCGTTCTGAACCTCGTCATCAACGCGAGTGACGCGATGCCGGAAGGCGGCGCGATAGAGGTCCGCACGCGCGACGTCGTGCTTTCCGAGCCGCTCGGGACGCCGCAGGGCGTTGCGGCTGCGGGCCACTACGTCGAAATAGACGTGGCGGACACCGGCCAGGGCATCCCGCCGGCGGTCGAACGGCGCATCTTCGAACCGTTCTTCACCACCAAGGGGCTGCGACACGGAACGGGCCTCGGGCTCGCCACCGTCGACGGTGTTCTGCGGCGTGTCGGCGGCCACGCGGTGGTCACGAGCGTCGTCGGTACGGGTACGCGCTTTTCGGTGCGGCTTCCCGCCATCGAACCGGCGTCCGACGGCGTCGAGGCAGAAGTCGAGCCAGTGGGGTGAACCGAAACGCCGCGCTCAGAACGAGGAGCCCGGCTGTTTCAGGAAGGCTTCTTCTTCCGGAGTGGTGGAGCGGCCGAGGATCGCGTTTCGGTGGGGAAAACGCTCGAAGCGCGCCACGATGTCGCGGTGGGCGCCGGCGTACTTCACATAGCCGTCGAAGGTCTCTTTCGCGGCGGCGGGCGCTGCTTCGGCGAGCGCCGCGAAGGTTGCGACGCCTCGTTCTTGGACGTCGAGGCGCTCGCTGTGCATGAGCGGCATATAGAGAAATACACGCTCGTGCAAGCGAAGCTCACGATCGGCGCCAATGCCGAGCCCTTCGACCGCCGCTGCCAGCGCGCGCTCGTCGCTCGCGAACATTCCCGGCGTTCCCCGGAACATGTTGCGCGAAAACTGATCCAGCACCACGACGTAAGCGAGCCGGCCATGCGCGTCCGCGAGCCAGGCCTCACGTTCGCCGCGCGCGATGGCCGCGTGCTCGAGCGAGAAACGGCTTCTCAGCGTCGCATCGAACTGCGGGTCCTTGCGCCACCAGCGCTCTACGGTTTCGGGCGCGCAAAGGCCTTGCTCGTCGAGCTCTCCGAACCAGAACGCGAGCACGGACTGCCACGGTGACTGCATGCCGCCCATGATTTCGCCACGTGACCGAGAACGCAAGCAGGTTCGCCGGAGCGCCGGGATTCATGGTAGAGCGTGCCGCATGAGCCGCATCTATCGCTCGCTGCCGCCGCGCGGCACCAAGCTCGGAATCGCCTTTTCCGGCGGCCTCGACACGCGCTGCGCGGTGGCGTGGCTGTCGCGGCAGGGGATGAACGTGTACGCCTACACGGCCGACCTAGCCCAGCCGGACGAGGCCGACGCGGCGTCGATTCCCGGCGTTGCGAAGCAGCACGGAGCGGTCGAGGCTCGCCTCTTGGATTGCCGCGAGCTCTTGGCGCGTGAAGGCATCGTAGCCATTCAGTGTGGAGCCTTTCACCTGTCCACGGGCGGGAAGAAGTACTTCAACACGACGCCGCTCGGGCGCGCCGTCACGGCGACCAGCATCATCCGCGCCATGCAGGCGGACGACGTACACGTCTTCGGTGACGGCAGTACTCACAAAGGCAACGACATTCAGCGCTTTTACCGCTACGGCATACTGACGAACCCCGAGCTTTC
>DASWGX010000573.1:0-6027 GCA_036393455.1 Polyangiaceae bacterium | reverse complement strand
GGCATCAGGAGCATCACGTTGTGGCCGGTCACCTCCTCCGCGTTGTACCCGAAGAGGCGCTCGGCCGCCGGGTTGAACGATTGAACGATGCCGCTTTCATCGATCGCCAAGATCGCGTCGACCGCGTTCTCGACGATGGCTCGGTGATGAGCTTCGCTTTCTTCGATGACCAGGGGCATTCGAGCGACCGCAGGCTAGCAGCGACGCCATCCGGGCGCGTGGTTTTCGTGTCGCGGGCGCCCGGTTGCCTCCCAGGGGGAGACGCCGGGCAAAACGCCCGGGACGTTCGGTCGACTCAGGCACTTGTCCCCCCTGATTGCCCCCTCAACGCGCAGTCCCTGCGCGGCCGCTGCCTGCAAACGCACGGGCTGCGCCCGGCAAGGCTTACTCGCCGAACAGCGCCAGCGCCTCTGCCTCCGAAGCGCTGCGCCCGAGGGTCGTCTCGCGGTGCCTGGCGACGAGCTCGAGGGTCGTCTCGCCGTCGTCGCGGCGACTCGTGCTCGAAAGGCGGTGAGGCGGGCTGGGCGTCGAACCGCCGGGGGAGAGGAGATGACGGGTTGGGTAAAGTGCGAGCTTCATGCGGGGCGCAAGTGCAAGGCACGGACCAAGCGCGCCGCGCCACAGGCCGGCATGAAGCCTGCACGGGACCGAAGCTGGCCCGAAGCTGGCCCAATCGGAGTCGGCACGCAAAGGCTGCGCCCGAGCACGGTCTCTTCACGCCGGCGAGAGCACAAAACTCGGAACACCCACAAGGAGCATCGACATGCACGAATCCGAACGAGCAGAGTACGCGACGTGTGCCGCCTGTGGCGGCGAGGTGTCGACGATGGAGCGCACCTATCTCTTCGGCAATGAAGAAGTGCTTTGCTTCCGTTGCGCCGTCGCGCGAAATGGGATCTACGACGAGCCTCACGACCACTGGACGGTGGCCCCGAACGTCGACGACCTGCTTCGAGAGACCGCAGGCGAGGCTTGAGCGCCGCTTGCGCAGCCTACCTACCTTGCGCGGCTCCGAGCAAGCCTGCAACGGCTCGCATGGGGCACGGCGGCTGACCCGTACACGTCTTTGGCGCGGAACCAGAGGCCGTCCGACGGTTTCTGGCGCGAGAGTTGCTTGTTTCCGAGGCATGAAAAGGGCTTCGTTGTTCACTGCCGCACTCGTCGCGGGCGCCGCCGCGTCATTGGCGAGCTCCGGCTGCTCACCGACGCCGCCGCCACGCTCCCCGGGAGCCGAGGACGAGCCCGGCACGGCTCAGCAGGCGATCGTCGAGCGCGCCGCGGCGGCTTTCGATCGCATGCGAGGCGACCGTCGCTTTTCCGCCATGGGGTCCTTTCTCGAGCGCGCGCGGGGCGTGATGATCTTTCCGCGCCTGGTCAAGGCCTCGCTGATCTTCGGCGGCGAGGGGGGCAACGGCGTGCTCGTCGCGCGCGCGCCAGACGCTTCCTGGTCGGACCCCGCGTTCTATTCGCTGGGCGCGCCGAGCGTTGGGCTTCAAATAGGCTACCGGGAAGCGACGGTCGTCCTGTTCTTCATGGAAGACGCGGCGCTGGAGCAGGCGCTCCAATCGGACCTCACGCTCGGCACCAGCACCGGCGTGGCCGTCGGCACGGTCGGCGAGCACGAGAAGAGCGAAAGCGAAGTGCTTTCGAAGCCTATTTACCAGGTGGTCGAAACGGGCGGCGCGTTCGCGGGGGTTTCGCTCGACGGCTACGTCATCGGCGCGCGCAACAAGCACAACTTCGCCTACTACGGCGTCGCGGCGACGCCGCGCGACATCCTGATCCACCGCACGGTGCACCGCGCCGGAGCCGAGGTGCTGAAGCGAGCCCTCGTGACCCGCGCAGCCGCGACCGATGCGGGCTCCGCGAACTGACACCCCGCTCTGCGACGTCAGGCCGCAGGCGGCCGCGGCCGCCCGCTCGGCGGCATCGCTTCTTCGAGTAGATCGGCGTGGCTTTCGCGTCGCGCGGGCGCGCGTGGGACGGGCCCGAGCACCAGGCCGATCAGGCGGAGATCGGGCGTCGAAAGCAGCATCAGCTTGACGGCTTGCGTGAGCAGCGACGACAGCACGGCGCCGATGATCCCGAGCAGCCAGCCCCAGAACACGACGGACAACAGCACCACCAGCGGCCACAGGCCGAGGGCGCGCCCCATCACTCGTGGCTCGATCACGTTGCCGATGATCATGTTGATGACGACGTAGCCCAGTGCGATGAGCCCGGCGTGTTCCACGCCGTGTTGGAGCAAGCCCACGCCCGAAACGACGACGCCGGCGACGACGCTGCCGAGGGTCGGAATGTAGTTCAAGAGGAACGCGACCAGCCCGAACAGCACCGGCAGGTCGGCGTCGATCACCCAGAGCCAGAAGCCGACCAGAGCCCCTGTCGCCATGCTGGTGAGCGTCTTGATCGCGATATAGCGATACATCTCGCGTACCGCCCGCCGAACGCGCTGGGTCCTGAGCACGCGCCCCCCCGAATCGCCCGGGCCGGGCTTGGCAAAACGAAACAACAGAAAGGCCGCGATGATCAGAGCCAAGACGAGGTCCGCCAGACCTCCCGCAGCGTCCCCCGCCAGCGCAGTGATCAGCCCGACCACCGCGGCCGGATCGACGATCTCGTAAACCCTGGTCTCTACACCGTGCGACCGAAGCCAGACGGAGACGTGCGCTTCGGCGGTCTCGAGGCGCGACAGGTAGGCCGGCAGGCGATCCATGAGGCGCGTCACCGAGCTCACCAACAGCGACGAGAACCCGCCCAGCACGACGGCGTCCGCGACCAACGACGTTGCCACGGTGAGCACGAGCGGCATCCGCCGCCGATAGAGCCAGATCACGAGCGGAATGTTGGCGGTTGCGATGAAACCACCCAACACGACCGGCACCAGAATCGGCGCCGCCATGCGGATGCCGGCGCAGACGATCACGAAGGCCGCCAATACGATCACGACGAAGCTGCCGCGATGCGACTGGGCGAAGTCCGCGTTGCTCACGGCTCGTTCTACCACGCTGGACCCGCGTGCCCGCCCACCGGAGCCGCCGCTCCGAGGCATGCATGTACGAACGGGGAATTTTGCACCGCGGCCTCGGAGCGACACGGGTGACGACCTGGGCGTCGCGCTGGACAAGGAAATGGTCATTCGTCGGCATTCATCTCCCGCGAGTTCTTCTACGCGATCCGTCCGGACTGACGCCGACGGCGAATCCGCGCCTGGCACACCCGTTGCGTTCCACGAGCCTCCTTACAGGAGCCCGTGCATGACCAATGTCGCGACACGAGACAACGAAGGGAGCACGTTGCTCCTCGTCGAGGACGACCCCGGCGTCGCGCGCGCGGTGGTGCGCGTGCTCGGAGCTCGCGGCCACGCGGTAGACGTCGCGAGCACCTGCGGTGCGGCGCGGCACCGTACCCGCTTCCGCTCTTATGGGCTTGCCATCGTCGACGTCGAGCTGCCCGACGGCCTCGGGCCCGAGCTGGCCGAGGAGCTGCTCGAATCAGGTTGCGTCGGCAGGGTCCTGTTCTTTACTTCCGAAACCCTCCAGCCGGTGCTTCGGCGGGCGGCCCTGCTCGGTTCCGTCGTCGCCAAGCGAGACGGAGCGGAAGGCCTGCTCCGCTTCATCGACCAGCGAGATTGCGGCCCACCTCAGCAGAGCGGGCTCGTACGTGGGGGCGAGAGCCCTGCCGCGGAGGCGCGCCGCACCGGCTGACGGCATCCGAACCTCGCGAACCCGGACATTGTCATCGAACGACATTGTCATCGAACCCAGGAGACATCGAGAATGTTGCAGAGGCTGGCCGATCTCCCTCCAGGAATCGACGGTGTGAAAGCGACCGGGACGGTATCGAAAGAAGAGTACGAACAAGTGTTCGAGCCGATGCTGGAAGAGGCGCGGCGCGAGGGCAAAAGGCTTCGGCTCGTCTATCAGTTCGGCCCGAGCTTCGAGCGCTTCACGGCCGGCGCCGCCTGGGAAGACATCACCGTGGGGCTCCGTTCGCTCCGGCTCTTCGACGGCTGCGCCATCGTCAGCGACGTGGGCTGGGTCCGTGAGTCGGCTCGCTTGGCCGGCGTTCTGATGCCATGTCCGGTGCGCGTCTTCGACCTCGAGGAACGCGGCCGGGCCGTGGAATGGCTCGCATCGCTGCCGCAGGGCGCCGCCGCGTCGCACCGGGTGCTCGCCGATTCGGGTGTCATCGTCCTCGAGCTCAGGAGAGCCGCGCTTCGCGCGGAGGACTTCGACGCGCTGAGCGCCACGGCGGATCATTTCATCGAGTCCCACGGTTCGCTGCGCGGGCTGGTGATCCACGCGCGCGCTTTTCCGGGTTGGGAGAACCTCGGCGGCTTTCTCGGACACATGGAGTTCGTCCGCGACTACCAGCGAAAGGTGAGCAAAATCGCGCTCTGTACCGACAGCAAGCTGGCGCGCCTGACGCCGCGCATCGCCGAACACTTCGTTCGGGCCGAGCTTCGCCAGTTCCCTTACGCCAGCGTCGACCAAGCCATCGCATGGGCGTCGGAGGCACCCGCGGCCGACACGCCGTGAGGACGCCGGAACTCATCGGCCCGCTCGATGGATCTGATCGTTTCGCACGACCGCGCGGACTTCGACGCCCTGGCGGCTCAGGTAGCGGCGAGCAAGCTCTACGCGGGGGCGACGCTCGCGCTGCCGCCCAGCCTGGCACGTGAGGTTCGCCCCTACCTCGGACTGCATCGAGACCGTCTCGGCTTCGTGCCGATCGGCGACATCGATCTGGCGCGCGTCGAGCGCTTGATCTTGGTCGACGTGCGGAGCGCGAGCCGGCTCAGTCACATCGCACCGCTCTTGGCTCGCCGGGGCGAATCGGGAGCCGGCCTCGAAATCTGCATCTACGACCATCATCCGGCTCGCGAAGACGACGTGGCGGGCGACGTCGAGGTCGTCGAGAGGGTGGGCTCCGCCACCACTCTGCTGCTCGAGCGCATTCGCCAGCGGCGCATTCCCCTGGACGTTCTCGAAGCCACGCTGTTCGCCCTCGGCATCCACACCGATACCGGTTCTCTGACCTTTCCGAGCAGCACTCCCCGTGACGCGCGCGCACTCGCGTTCCTGCTCGAGTCGGGAGCCGCGCTCGAGGTCGTTCACCGCTACCTTCACACGGCATTCAAGCTCTCGCAGCGACGAGTCATGGCCGAGCTCCTCGAGGCCGCCGAGGTTCGGAGCATCGGCGGGTTTCGTGTCGCCGTGGCCGGCATCGGTCTCCGCGCGGACGAAGCCAGCGGGCTCGACGAAGTGACGACGCGCGTGTTCGAGGCCCTCGGCTGCCACGCGCTGTTCGCGATCTACGAGGTCAGGCCGCGCAAGCTTCAGATCATCGCCCGCGCGCGTTCCGGTCTCGTCGACGTCGGAAGCGTGCTGGGTGTCTTCGGCGGCGGCGGGCACGCGGCCGCTGGCGCGGCATCCGTCAGGGACGCCGACCTTGCCGAGACGAGGGAGCGGCTGCTGGTCGAGATCGGCGCGACCCTCCCCAAGCTCCGGCGCGCAAGGGACATGATGTCGAGTCCCGTGCACGTCGTCTCGCCCGACACGCCGCTCACGGACTTGAGGGAGGGTCTGCTTCTTTGGAACCATACGGGCGCCTGCGTCGCTCGAGACGGGAAGCTCGTCGCGGTCGTCTCTCGGCGCGACCTCGAGCGCGCCGAACGAGCCCGAGGAATGGAGCTTGCCGTGAAGAGCTTCATGTCGCAGAAACTCGTCACGACCGAAGCCGACGCGCCGCTCGAAGAAGTCATCTCCAAGATGGAGCGCGAGGACGTCGGCCGATTGCCGGTCCTGGACGGGCGCCGCCTGGTCGGCATCGTGACTCGCTCGGACGTGCTCCAGGCGCTCTACGAAGGCTCGGCACCCTAAGCCGGCGTAGCCGGAACCAAAAAAGGAAGTTTCGGCACTGGGCTGTCAGGTATCAGGTATCAGGCGTCAGCCGGACTCGGCGTTCAGCGACTGAATGAAACGGTAGAGCATGCGCCTGACTTCGCTGACTTGCTCGGCGAGG
>DASWGX010000572.1:0-4348 GCA_036393455.1 Polyangiaceae bacterium | reverse complement strand
GTGCACCGCTTTCAGGAACACGCCGCATTCAGGGTCGTCTTGAAAGCGGTGCACGGCGGCCTCGCGGTCTCGCGTTTTGCCGTCCAGGTACGCGAAGGGAACCCCTGCGTCGGTGAGCTGTTCGCCCAGCACACCGAGGAGCTGCGTGAATTGGGAAAAGACCAGCGCCTTGTGGCCGGTGCTCCTTAGCTCGAGGAGCTGTGTGACGAGCCTGTCGAGCTTGGCGCTGCTCTGACCGCGCAGGGTTTCGTCGATGAGCCCGGGGTGACACGCCGCTTGCCGCAGGCGCAAGAGGGCCTCGAGCATTTCCGCGGCGGCGCGGCCCGCGTTGTTGCCGTTCTTGCTCGGGCCGAGTTCTTGGCGGAGCTTCCGCCGCTGCAAAAGCCGCTGCTTGTAGTACTCGGCGAGCTCCGCGTAGAGCTTGCGCTCCGCCGCGGACTGCTGGACATAGATCGTGTGCTCGAAGCGTTCGGGCAGGTCCTTGGCGACTTCTTCCTTGGTGCGCCGGAGGACGAAGGGTTTGACCGCGGTGCGGATCGTGCTCTCGAGCGCAGTCTGCGACGGCCGTTTGCGCTCGAACGCCTTCTGGACGTGTTTGAGGCGCTCGAACAAGCCGGGATTCAGGAAGGTGAGCTGGGCCAGGAGCTCGCCTAGGTGGTTCTCGACCGGGGTGCCGGTGAGCGTCAGGCGCCGCCGCGAGCGCAAGGTCCGTGCGGCCCGGTGCGAGGTGGTCTCGGGGTTCTTGATGTTGTGGGCTTCGTCCAGAACGACATAGTCGAAGTCGAGCTGCTGCAACGCTTCGATATCGCGCCGCAGCGTTCCGTAGCTCGTGAGGACGATGTCGTGCGCTTCGATGCGAGAGGCGAGCTCTCCGCGCTCGGCGCCGTGATGCACGAGCAGCCGGAGTGCCGGCGTGAAGCGCGCGCACTCGCGCTGCCAATTGAACAAGAGCGATCTCGGCACGACGACGAGCGACGCGCGCGGCGCAGCCGGCCTGCGGCGTCTGCGCGCGCCGTCCCGCCGCGTCTTTCGGTGCAAGAGCCAGGCGAGCACGACGACAGTCTTGCCGAGCCCCATGTCGTCGGCCAGACATCCGCCGAGCTCGAGTCGGTCCAGGGCATCGAGCCAGCCGAGCGCGCGCCGCTGGTAGCCGCGGAGCTTGCCGGCGAAGCCCTTCGGCTCGTCCAGCGGTTCGACCTCCACGAAGCCCCGCAGGCTTTCGACCAGGCGCGAGAAGCCCGCGTCTCGTTCGACCTTGGGCACCGCGGCGAGCGCGGCATCGAGCAGGAGCGCCTGCATCGCGCGAACCCGCAGCGTGCCGTTCTTCGGATCCGAAAGCTCCGACAGCGCATCGAGCCGCTCCAGCCACTCTTTCGGCAGAAGGCCGAAGCTGCCGTCGTCGAGCCGCACCCAGCGTTCCTGCTTTCGTACGGCGAGCAGCAGGCGCGGCAGCTCGACGGCCGTGCCGTCGTAGTGGGCGCTTCCCTTGACGTCGAGCCAGTCCTGGCCCGACTCGACGATGATGCCGAACTGGCTGGCCCGGCGGTAGCGTTGGCCCATCGCTTCGAGCCGCCAGCCTCGCTGCAAAAGCTCGTCGGCGAGCTCGGTGAACTCGGAGTAGCCTACGCTTACTCTGAAAGCGCGCGTGCCCGCGCCGTCAGCTTCCGCGGCGGAGCGAGCGAGCACACATTGGTGCGTTTCGAGCAGATTGATCGCGGCGAGCTCCGCCTCGTAGTCGCGCAAGAGGAGGCGCCGGCGCCTGCGATCCAACAGCGTTTGCGCGCCGCTTTCGGCACCGAGATCGAGGCCCTTGCCGTAGCTGAAGACGAGCGTACCGTGCAGCGTTCGGCCGCGGGCGCTCGACGGCTCGAGGCGAAGTGTGGGAACCGGCTTACCGCGAGCAGTAGTGAAACCAACGCCTTCGAGGTCGCCGAGAGCCGGACCGTCCGGCGTCGTGGTGACGGCGACGAGGAAGTCAGGCACGTCGCATGCGCGGAGAAGCAGCGGTGCTTCGCACACGGCGTGGAGCCACTTGCTCGAGCCCGGCGAAAGCCGCGCGATGCGCTTGTCGGCGACGACGAGCTCTTGTCCGAGCGGCGTGACGCGAGCGAGCGCCAAAGTCTCCCCCGCGTTCTCGTGGCGTACCAGTTGCCCCGTGCACTCGACTATCTGGTCGTCGCGAGCGGCGAGCTCGATCACCAAGCGCCACGGTTCGCCCGCGTCGAACGACAAAGGCACGAGCTCGCCGGATTGCTCGTCCAAGACTGCGACGCGTCCAGTTGCGCAAAGCTCTGGCAAGAGCCTTTGCGCGGCGGCGTCGGACAGCGTCGCCACTCCGTCGAAGCCCGCGTGACCGAGGTCCCACACCAGCGCTTCCAAGGCCGAGAGTTCACCGTTCGACGGCGGGCGGCGGAGCGGTGTTGCGGCCCCCAGCGTGCCATCTTTGCGCCGTTTGCGCCGCATGGGATGGAGCTCGAGCTCGTTGCAAGCGCCCAGTGCCAGGTTCATCGAGCCCAGGCCCGGATTCACGACGTACCAGATCTCGTCGCGCGCTTCGGAAGAGCGCGCGAGCGCGGGGTGCGGCTGGGACGAGAGCAAGCCGCGCCAGCGATGCACGTCTTCGGACGGCGCCGGACCGTGTCGCAGCATGAGCGCTTGCGTCGCGGCGTCGTAATTCGATGACGCAGCGTAGACGTGGGAGACGCCGCTGATCGGCGGCAGCTCGTGCGCCCAGAGACGACTGGACGAGTCGTCGGGATCAGCGAGCAGAGCAAGGCGACGCGGCTGCGGGTAGCTGCCGAAGTAGTCGAGATCATCGGCCAGCCTGGCGGCGGCCCAGACGTGCTTGCACACCGCGATCTCGGAGTAGGGGCAATCGCAGTAAACGTCGAGGGTACCGGCGTCGAAGCGCAGCACGACGCTGTACAGGAGCGTTCCGTGCGCTTCCCCGACGAGCTCGTTTGCGTGCGCCTGCGTGAAGCGGACCCGCCCTTCGCCATAGTATTGTTCGCCGCGCGCTTGCACGCGCCGCTCGGTGTACGTTGCCAGAGCTTTCGTCAGCGTCGCCATCGCGAAAAAAGGAGCGTGTCATCCATCGCCGATTTCGGAGTGTGCGGCAAGCGGGCAGCCGGACGCCTCCGGTGCATGCGTCATGGATCGCCCACCCGCCCTCGCGCGGGTGGTGCTTTCGCCATGGCGGACCTTGCCTCGCGCCGCTTATCGCCGTGCCACTTCCGCGGCTACTTCTTGCCGCGTGCCGCCACCAGTCGCTGCGCGAGCTCGACGAACCCCGCCGCGCGTTCGCCGTCGGTGACGTAGCGCGGCAAGCGCGTCGGCCGTCCGGAGAAGTTCCTGACGGCGACGGTGACGTCGAAGGCGTTGAAGCACGCTTCGTCGTTTTGGCTGTCGCCCACGAAGGCGTAGAGGTATCGCGCAGCGGTGACGTCGAGGTTCCGGACTTCGTGGAGCGTGCGGAGCACGCCGGACGCCTTATCGTCGGCGTCGAAAGTGAGATGAAGGTGTACGCTGGAGACGTGCGTGCGTGCGCCACGCTCGACAGCGAATGCTCTGGCGCGGTCGACGAGCAAGGGGTCGACTCGACGGCCTTCGCCGATATCGAAGGTGACGTCGCTCAGGCGGCCCGTGACGTCGTCGGTGAGCTCGAGCTCTGGAAATTCTCCTTGCAACTCGCCGGCGAGCGCCGCGAGACGCGCGCGCCGTTCGCGCCGTTCCGGCGGCGCGACGCGGTCGAGTACGACGATGTCGGCGCCGTCGCGGTGGTAGGCGATGGCGCCGTTTTCGGTGACGGCGCCGGCGATCGGCCACTGCCGCGCGATCAGCGAGCCCCACGCCGCCGGGCGGCCGGTGACGGCGAACAGGTCGAGGCCGGTGCCGTCGAGATCGAACAGCGCACTGTAGGCGTCGAGGGTGAGCCGGCCGTGGTCGAGGAAGGTGTCGTCCAGATCGAAGAGCAGGCCGCGCAGCGTGCGGAGCCTTTCGGCGGGCAGCTCGGGGAGGGGCCTCATGGCGCGGGCATAGTGTCCGGCGTCTCGCGATCGGAAGCCAGGACCGCAGCGAGCTCGCGCTCGATCTCTTCCACGCCGGCTTGGGGGTCGATGGGCAAGGGCCTTGCGAGCGCGCGCTCGAGCGCGGCCTTGGCGAAGAAGCGTACCAGCGGGTACTCGTCCGTGAGCGAGCGAGCCAGAAGTTCGGTGTAGTCCTTGGCCGCCGCGGCACGGCCGAGGCGATCGACGGCGACGACGCGCTCGTGCGCCTTGCCGTGCTCGAGCGTGGCGGCGAGCGCGTTGACCGAGGGGTCCGGCCCGTAGAGCTTTCGCAAGGACGCGGG